>JALVFB010000291.1 GCA_027030295.1 Hyphomicrobiales bacterium | reverse complement strand
ATGGCCTTCACCCTGGCGGCGATGATGTTCGCGCTGGCCGGCATTCCGCCGCTGGCCGGGTTCTTCGCCAAGTATTTCGCCTTCGTGGCGGCACTGAAGGCCAATCTGGCGATTCTCGCCATCATCATCGTGCTGGCCTCGGTGGTTTCCGCCTACTATTACCTGCGGGTGGTGAAGGTGATGTACATGGACGAGGCGAAGGGCGCGGTGGCGGAGATGCCGTTCGAGCTGAAACTCATCTCGGCGCTGTCGGTGATCTTCGCGTTGGGCTTCGTGTTCTGGCCGCAGCCGGTGATGCAACTGGCGCAGGCGGCCATTCGGTCGCTTCTCTGAGCCGGAGTATCCATCATGAGCGAGAAGGCGGGCGCGCTTGAAGGGCGGCTGGCGGTCATCACCGGCGCATCGCGCGGCATCGGCCGGGCCATGGCGCTGCGGCTGGCGCGGGAGGGCGCGCACATCATCGCCGTGGCGCGCACGCAAGGGGCGCTGGAGGCGCTGGACGACGAGATTCGCGCCGCCACCGGCAGGCAGGCGACGCTGGTGCCGCTGGACGTGACCGACTACGAGGGCATCGACCGGCTGGGTGGCGCCATCTACGAGCGCTGGGGGAAACTCGACATTTTCTTCGGCTGCGCCGGGGTGCTGGGGCCGATGTCGCCGCTGGCGCACATCGAGCCGAAATACTGGGAGAAGACCTACGCCGTGAACGTCACCGCCAACTGGCGCTTCATTCGCTCCTTCGATCCGCTGTTGCGTCAGTCGGACGCGGGGCGCGCGGTGTTCGTCACCTCGCGGGCGGCGCACAAGTGCCGCGCCTTCTGGGGGCCATACGCCACCACCAAGGCGGCGGTGGAATGCATGGCGCGCATCTATGCCGAGGAAGTGGCGAGCACGAACTTGCGGGTGCACATTCTCAACCCCGGACCCATCCGCACGCGCATGCGGGCGGCGGCCTTTCCCGGCGAGGATCCGGAGACGCTGCCCACCCCGGAAGAGCTGGCGGAAGCAGCCTGGCCCATCTTCACGCCGCGAGTGGACGCCAACGGCGCCATTTTCGACTTCATCGAGGGGGAACTGGTGAAGCGGGAGCCGGATACCGGCTGCTGAGGGGCCGGCATGCTATCCTCCCGCAAAAACACGGGAGGATGCGCCATGACGGAAACCAAAGAACGGCAAGCCCATTGGCAGGGCGTATACACGCGCAAGAACGAAGACGAGGTCAGCTGGTATCAGGCCCGGCCGGAAACCTCGCTGCGGCTCATCGCAAATACCGGGCTGGGGCGGGAAGCCGCCATCATCGACGCCGGTGGCGGCGCCTCGCGGCTGGTGGATCATCTGCTGGAAGCCGGGCATGCGGACGTGACCGTGCTGGACATCGCCGAGGCGGCGCTGGCGGCGGCCCGCGCCCGGCTGGGCGAGGGGGCGGAGCGGGTGCGCTGGATCGCGGCCGATCTGCTGAGCTGGCGACCCGACCGCCAGTTCGATATCTGGCACGATCGGGCGGTGTTTCACTTCCTTACCGAGGCGGAAGACCGGCAACGCTACGTGGATGTGCTGCAATCCGCGCTCAAGCCCGGCGGGCATGTCATCATCGCCACCTTCGCGCCGGACGGGCCGGAGAAGTGTTCCGGTCTGCCGGTGATGCGCCATTCGCCGCAAAGCATCGCGGCGGAGCTGGGGGACGGATTCGCGCTGGTGGAAACGGCGGATGAGCACCACGTGACGCCCGCCGGCAGGATGCAACACTTCAACTACGCGCGGCTGAAAAGGGTGGGGTGAACCACGCCCGAGCCTTCCTTCACGTCATGCCGGCGAAAGCCGGCATCTCGTGCAGCGGATTCATGAGTTTGCGGCACGAGATCCTGGCTTTCGCCAGGATGACGAGTTTCTCACTGGCGCGGGGCGGTTTCACCGGTCAACCTTTGCGCAGCTTGGTGGAACACATCTATCCGGCATGCGCCGCCAATTCCTCCATGCCGGCGCGCAGGCGCGACACGCCCTCGCGGATGTCCGCGTCCGAAACGGAGAACGACAGGCGCAGGGCATTGGGCGCGCCGAAGGCCGAACCGGGCACCACCGCCACGCCAT
>JALVFB010000290.1 GCA_027030295.1 Hyphomicrobiales bacterium | reverse complement strand
GCCGACGAACCAGCTTCTCGCGTCCGTGTGCGGGAAGTATTTCGGCAGGCGCTCGTGGAACTCCAGGTCATGGGCGAAGATGGCCACCACCGGCGCCGTCATGGCCTTCTCCACGTTGCCTTCCATCAGGTGAGGTTTCAGCCGTTCTTTCGCCTCCCTGGATTTCAGGAACAGGATGCGGATGGGCTGGCAGTTGGCGGATGTCGGGCCCATTTTCATCAGATCGACGATCTGGCGCAGGCATTCGTCGGACACCGGCTTGTCCAGCCAGCCGTTGTAGCTGCGCGCATCCAGAAAAATCTGGTGCAACGCTTGCTCGTCGATGGGTTTGCCGCAAGCGTCCCAGGCCATGGTCCCTTACCCTCCCGAATCACCCACAGGATGAACGAAAAGACCCGCCGCGTCCATGCGGCGGGCTGTCCACATGCGCGACCGGCTCAGACCTGCTGCACTTCCTGCACCTGTGGCACGAAATGCCTGAGCAGGTTTTCCACGCCTTGCTTCAATGTGGCGGTGGCCGACGGGCAGCCGGAACAGGCGCCGACCAATTGCAGATAGACGATGCCGTCCTTGTAGCCGGCGAAGGTGATGTCGCCGCCGTCCTGGGCCACGGCGGGCCGCACGCGGGTATCCAGCACTTCCTTGATTCGCGAGACGATCTCGGCGTCCTTTTCGTCGAAGAACTCCGTCGCCGCCGCCGCCGCGCCTTCCAGTATCGGCTCTCCGGAGAGATAGTGCTCCATGATCACGCCGAGGATGGCGGGTTTGAGCATCGCCCAGTCGGCCTCCGGCGTCTTGCTGACGGAAATGAAGTCCGACCCGAGGAAAACGCCGCGCACACCCTCCAGCTCGAACAGCTTGCGCGCCAGCGGAGAGGCGCCCTCGGCCTCCTCGGCGCCGCCGAAGTCGCGTGGCGGGCCGGACACCACCGGCTGGCCGGGCAGGAATTTCAGGGTATCGGGATTGGGTGTCGCTTCCGTCTGGATGAGCATGTTCGCCACTCTTTATGTCAGTTTGTCATGGGCTTGAGCCTCGTTCCCGGCTTCCTGTATCGCGCACGCGGCGCGCACGCAAGCCGTGAACCTGCGACCTTCCTTCCATGTAGAGCACTCGCGCGCCGCCGCAATGGATGTTTTCGTCCCTTGGCAGACAAGTCGGACATGCCAGGCGGCATGGGCCGGCAGGGCTTGCGGGCGACGACCAGGAAAGGCCCGGCAAACGCCGAATGCCTTTCGCGCGAAATTTTTTCCATCATTTCCGATGACGGATTTGCCAATGCCGAAAAATGCCGTTAACGTTACCGGGGGGAAATGGAGGGGTTGCCTGTCTGGTTCAGTGGTATTGCCTGCGGTCATTCGGTATCCGTCCACGCGTTCCATCCCGGGCGGGTATCTTTCCTTGTGACACGATCTTGCGCATCCTCGCCGTGAGGTGAGCCATCCGGACGACAGGTCTTCCGCCCCGAACAACCGTTATCGGTGGAAAAAGGAAAACTGGGGAGGTTGGTTTATGGGCGACAAATCACCACAAGGCTACTGGCGGGCCAACCTGCGCCTGCTGACCATCTGCCTGAGCATATGGGCGCTGGTGTCCTATGGCTTCGGCATTCTGTTTCACCCCGTGCTCGATGGCATTCGCATCGGTGGCTACAAGCTGGGCTTCTGGTTCGCCCAGCAGGGGTCTATCTACACCTTCCTGCTCCTGATCTTTTTCTATGCCTGGAGGATGAAGGCCATCGACCGCGAATATGACGTGCACGAGGACTGACGGAGGCTGTTTTTCCGGATGAATTCCTGCGATGCGTGCGGCCCGGGGGGAGAACCGCGCGACGCAATCCGGAAAATCGCCGCACCGGGAGGGAAACCGAAATGGATCTGCAAACACTCACCTACATCGTCGTGGGCGCCACCTTCGCGCTCTACTTCGGCATCGCCATCTGGGCGAAGGCCTCCACCACCGGCGAGTTCTACGTCGCCGGCAAGGGCGTGAACCCCATCGCCAACGGCATGGCCACCGCCGCCGACTGGATGTCCGCCGCCTCGTTCATCTCCATGGCCGGCCTCATCGCCTTCAAGGGCTATGACGCCTCGGTGTTTC
>JALVFB010000289.1 GCA_027030295.1 Hyphomicrobiales bacterium | reverse complement strand
TGAATTTGGCGCGTGGGAGCGAATGCTGCGGTGACGTGCGTGCGATCCGTGGAGTTGCCTTGTTGCGCCCCTCGCAGGCACGGTGCAGGGATGCACGAGCTCGGGCCAGGCCCGAGCCGTGCGGTCAAGAGCGTCACCTTCCAGCGTGATATGCCTATGCCTCCGCCGTGGTCGAAGAGGTGGCCGGGGTGACCTGAATCAGCCGGTGAGGATGGAAGTTGCGCAGGTAGCACAGTTCTTCCTCGGTGAGCCAGACCTCCTCGATGCCGGTGATCATGCCGCGGATGTAATACAGCGGCGTCTTGCCGGTGGTGGTCATGTAGACGTGAATGATGACGAACAGCAGCATCAGCCACGCGCCCAGCATGTGGCCGAAGGCGGCGATGGTGCGCCAGTTCTCCGTGGTGGCCAGCGGCGCGGCGTGCTTCCAGAAATCCCAGCCGAGCAGGACGATGCCGGTCAGCCACAGCAGCGGGCCGATGAAGGCCATCAGGCCGAAGTAGGCGAAGGCCTGCAGCGGATTGTGCTTGCGGCGCAGGCTCTTCTTGAAGGGGTGGCCCTCGCCGCGCAGGATACCCCAGGCGTAATGGCGGGCGATGCGCCAGATCATCGTCATCCAGGCGCGCACGGCCTGGGAGAAGGTGGGAGCGTGTTCCATCTCCTCCAGTAGCGGCACGAACTGCCGCCAGTTGCCGGTGACGAACTGCCAGAAGATGGTGAGCACCCACAGGGTTATGAGGGCAAGGGCGGAAAGCACGTGGAGTTGCCAGGCCGTGCGGAAACTCATGAAGCCCAGGCTGCCGTGCAGGTGGAAGCCGGTGAACAGCATGAACAGAATGAGCGCGGCCTGCGTCCAGTGCCAGAAACGTTCATACAGGGTGAAGATCTGCACCTTTGCCAGATAGCGGGTGGCGGACTGGCCGGTGGTTTCGTGTTTCGTGGTCATTACGCCCGATCCCTTCACGTGTGTTTGCCGGCGCGGACAAGGCGCAGCAGCCCGTGGCCCAGCACGCCCAGCAACGTCAGCAGCGCCAGCGCGCCGCCGAGAATGTCCAGCCATGGCCAGCGATCACGGCCGGGCAGGTGGAAACCGGCGAACTTCGCCAGTCGGCTCTTCTCCGGAGTGTGGCAGTCGTGGCATTGCAGCGCCTGCTCCTTCGGCGCGACCATGTGGTTGATGGGCCAGAACATGCGGGTATGCACGAAGGCGAACTTGCCCGAATACTTGCGCCCGGCATCCTTCATGCCTTTCTCGATGGCGCGGGCGAAATCGAAGTTGCCCCAGAAGGCGGCGTCGTCATTCCCCCACAAGGCCATGTGCACGAGCACGTTGCGTTTCGCGTCATAGGGCTGCACCGTCTGCATCACCTTGAAAGGCAGGATGCGCGATTTCGGGTCATACGGCCCGCCTTCGGGCTGGTTGATGAAGACGGGCCTGTTCGGATCGAAGGCATCCTCCGGCAGCAGCCAGCGGAAGACGCCGTTCGTCCAGGCGTATTGCGGGATAACGTTCTCGCCCCAGCGGAACGATCCCTTCAACGACATGTAGGTGTGGCGGGTCTTGCCGTTGCCCTGGACATATTCGCCCTCCTTGAAGGGCTTGCCGTTTATCAGCTTGCCGGCGGTCGACCAGTCCCAGAACATCTTCGTCGCCACGCCGCCGCGGGCAAAGGCGGGGATGTGGCAGGTTTCGCAGGCCACGCGGTCGGTATGACCGTTCAGCCGCCAGCCCACCAGCGATGTCGCCGGATGGGGCTTGCTGCCATGACATTGCGCACAGGACAGAGTGCGGCGTGGCATGCCGGGCTTGCGCCTGCCGTCATCGCCGATGTTCATCAGGTAGCGCGAGCCGGCCCAGCGGTGTCCCTGGCCAACGTGGCAGTCGGTGCACACCAGCCCGGCGCCACCCTTTTCGCGGCTGCTCATGTGCACGTCCACCTCGCGCGGCGGGTCGAAAAGCACGGAGGACAAGTCGCCGTGCTTCACGTTATCGCCGCCGCCGCCATAGAAATGGCACTTGCCACAGTTGGCGCGCGTGGGCAGGCCGACGTGTTGCGCCGCTTCGGTGAAGGGCACGGGCTTTTTCGGGGCGAAAAT
>JALVFB010000288.1 GCA_027030295.1 Hyphomicrobiales bacterium | reverse complement strand
ACGGACAGGGCGGCGCTGGCGAAACGGCTGACGCGCCTGTCCTTCCGGCCAGGCCAGGTCTTCTGGCTTTCCGACGGCATCGACGCGCCCGGCACGGCTGCCTTCATGCAGGCGCTGCAAAAATTCGGCGCACCGGTGCGCGCCTACCTCCCGAAGGACGCCGAGCTGGCCCTGGCCCTGCTGCCGCCGAAACTGGAGAAGGACGGCCTGCGCCTGACCGCCCTGCGCCCGGTGGCCACCGGCCCCGTCTCCGCGCCCGTGACCTTGCGCGCGCGCAACGGCCGCCCGCTCGCCGAGACGACCATCGACTTCGCACCCACCGCCACCCGCGGCCAGGGGCTGCTGAAGGTGCCGGCGTTGCTGCGTGACCAGGCGGCGCGGCTGGAGATCGCCGGCCAGCGCCACGCCGGCGCCGTGTGGCTGTTGGGCGACGGCCTGAAACGCAAGACGGTGCTGGTCATCTCCGGCGAAACCCCGGCCCAGCCGCTGCTTTCCCCCACCTATTATGTCACGAAGGCCCTCGCGCCTTACGCCGAGGTGCGGGAGGAACCGGGCTTCGAGACGTTGCCATCATGGCTCGAATCAGGGCTTTCCATGCTGGTGCTGGCCGATGTCGGCCGCCTGCCGCTCGCCACCGAGCGAACGCTGGCCGGCTGGGTGGCCGACGGCGGCATGCTGGTGCGCTTCGCCGGCGAGCGCATCGCCAACGCCAGCCCGCTGCTGCTGCCGGTCACCTTGCGCCGCGGCGAACGCGCTCTTGGCGCAACGCTCAGCTGGCAACAGCCCCAGCCGCTGGCGCCTTTCGCCGCGGACTCACCCTTCGCAGGTCTGAAAACCGACCCGGAGGTGAAGGTGAAAAAGCAGGTGCTGGCCGAGCCGGACGCCGAATTGCCCGAGCGCACCTGGGCCAGACTCGCCGACGGCACGCCGCTGATCACGGCGAAGCGCGCCGGACGCGGCTGGCTGGTGCTGGTGCATGTCACGGCCTCGCCGGAATGGTCGAATCTGCCGCTGTCGGGCCTGTTCGTGCGCATGCTCAGGCGGCTGGCGGACATGGCCCCGCCGGCCCGTCCACATGCGCCGAAAAGAACCTCGCCCATCCGCGACCTGATCGTGCACGGACAAGGCCAACAACAGCAACCGGCGCGAAAGACCACGCGCACGCCGCAGGCCACGGCCTATACCCCGGCGCAAATGCTCACCGGCGACGGACAACTCACTCCCATGCCGCCGGAGGCCGCGCCCATACCGACGGCCGCGTTCGACAAGACGCGCCCCTCGCCGCTGCACCCGGCCGGGCTGTATGTCCGTTCCGGACAGGCCCGTGGTCTGAACATCGGCCACAAGAAGCTGGAGCTGAAATCCCTGCGGTCCTTGCCGAATGGCTTCACCCAGGCCGCCTACACGGTGCGGGACACGCTGGATCTGGCCCGCCCGTTGTTTCTCGCCGCCGCCGTCCTGTTCCTGCTGGATCTGCTGGCCATGGGCTGGCTCGCCACCGCCGGCCGCATGACGTCGGCGCTGAAAAAGGGCGGCGCGGCGGCGCTGCTGGCCCTGGCGTTGCTGCCGCTTGTCCCGACCCCGCAGGCGCGGGCGCAGGAAACGGCGTCAAGCGCGGCTCAGCGCGAAAAACTCGCCTTCGCCATGATGGCCACGCGCAAAACCCACCTCGCCTTCGTCAAGAGCGGCGATGCGCAGGTGGACAACATCGCCCGCGCCGGTCTTTTCGGCCTGTCGCGGGCGCTGATGGAGCGCACCTCGGTGGAGCCTGGCGAACCGATCGCGATAGACATCGAAAAGGATGAAATCGCCTTTTTCCCGCTGCTCTACTGGCCGGTGACGGCGGATGCGAAGGTTCCTTCCCCGGCGGTGCTGCGCAAGCTGGGCGCATTCCTCAAAAACGGCGGCGTCATCCTTTTCGATACCCGCGACGCACCGGACGCCGCGCTCGGCCCCGACGGCATGACCCCCGAACGCCAGGCCCTGAAACGCATCCTGTCGAAGCTGGACATTCCGCCGCTGGAGCCGGTGCCGAAGACCCACGTGCTCACCCGTTCCTTCTTCCTGCTGAAGAGTTTTCCGGGGCGGTATGACGAATCGCC
>JALVFB010000287.1 GCA_027030295.1 Hyphomicrobiales bacterium | reverse complement strand
AAATACATCAACAAGCCCGTCATCATCCGCCGCCGCGCGGACGTCGCCGCCGCCTTCGGCCCGTGGCGTGATGGCTACACGCTGCCGCAGGCGCTGGACGCCATCTTCGACCATGCAGGCCCGTCGGGCATCGGCACCATCGTGGCGGTGAACGTGTTTGATCCCGATACGCACCAGGTGAACGGCCAGCCAGACCCGGCGGCGGTGAGCAACCTGGACATCATTGGCAGCTTCGCTGCCGACGGCACACCGTCGGGACTCAAGTGGGCCTACGCCTGCTTCCAGCTCTTCGGCTGGTTCCCGAAGATGCTGCTGGCGCCGGGCTATTCGCTGGCCACCGGCGTGCGCGCCGAGCTGGAGACCATCGCCAGCCGCATCCGGGCGCACTTTTTCCTTGATGCGCCGCATGGCGTCTCCATGCAGCAGGTGATCGAGGCGCGCGGCGCGAACGGCCCGTTCGATTTCAGAAGCAGCCTGTTCGAGGCCGTGGGCTGCTGGCCGCATGTGATGGTGGTCAACGAGGATACGGCCTCCGCCCAGGCCGGGCAGCCGGTGCCGCAGCCGTTCTCGCCCAGGCTGGCCGGGGTGTGGCTGGATACGGTGATGACCTTCGGGCCGCACCACAGCCCGTCCAACCGGCCCATCAAGGGCATCGAGGGCATGGCGCAGACGGTCACCTACATCCCCGGAGACGCCAGCGCCGACAGCCAGCTCATCCGCGGCGCGGGGCTGGTGACGGCGGAGGAGCGCTGGGGCAAGGGGCCGCATACGGCGGGCAACCGCTCCATGGCCTATCCGGCGAAAACGGATATGCGCAATTTCCTGCACGTCCTGTTCACCCAGCACATCCTCGACGAGGCCATCCTGTTCTTCCTCGACGAATGGAAGGACAGGAACGCAGCCCCGGCCAACATCGAGATGATCGAGGATCGCATCAATTCCTATCTCGCCAGCAAGAGAGCCGGTGATGATCCGTGGATCTATGACGGCCGCTTCTGGTTCGACCGCGAGAAGACGACGCCGGAGAGCATCGCCGATGGCCATCTGTTCTGGAAACTGGAATGGGCGCCCGTGGGCATCATGGAGCGCCTCACGGTGGAGCGCTGGATCAACATCGAACTGATCCGCGATCCGCTCGGGCTGGCCACGGCGGAACAGCCGTAAGGAGGACTGACTCATGCCCATGCATATCCGCAGGCACGCGAAAATCATCAACGCCACCATCTATCTGGAGGACAACTCGCTCGTCGGGGTGGCGCGCGAAATCCAGCTGCCCAAGCTGGAATGGCACGAGGTGGAGCACCAGAGCCTGGGCCAGGTGGCGGTGTTCAAGTCTCCGGCGCGCCCGCTGCAGGCGCTGGAGGGCTCCATCACCTGGGAGAGCGTGGATCCGGAGATCGCCCGGCGCACGCTCAATCCGGCCCGCGCCGTCATCCTGCAGGCCCACTGGGAGCAGGACGCCTGGAGCGAGGACGGCTGGGACGCGGGCGAGAGCGTGACCATGGTCGCCGTCATGCGCTGCCTGTTCAAGGCCACCGAGCTGGAGGCGCTGAAAAACGCCGAGCAGTCCGGCTGCCAGCAGGAGTTCACATGCACCCGCCTGGTGCAGCGGGTGCACAGCGAAAATGAGCCGATCCTCGAGGTGGACGTGTTCGCCAACTCGGTCAAGGTGGATGGCCAGGAAGTGTTCGGGAGGTAGGAGATGAAAGCCGTTGAGAAGCTGAAGAAATATCGCGAGGCCCGTGAAGGCGAGGAGGAATTCACGCTGCCCGCCACCGGCGTCGTCTGCCGCTGGCCGAAGTTCATGAACCATGGCCGCTGGCAGAAGGCGCTGCGGCTGGCGCAGGGCGATTTCGCCCGCGCCCAGGTGCTCTACATCGTGTCCAACGTCACCTTCGACGGCGGGAAGCTCACCGCCGCCGACTTCGACGAGCTGCTGCCGCTGGAGGACGCGCTGTCGCTGATGGCGGCGGTGTTCGGCCAGCAGGGGGAGCCGGCGGGAAAGCCGGAACGGCCGGAGACCTGAAGCTTTCCGGTCTTTCCGCCCACGCCTGGATGATCCGCGCGGGATGGGACGCCGCCAGTCTGGACGCCATGAGCGAGG
>JALVFB010000286.1 GCA_027030295.1 Hyphomicrobiales bacterium | reverse complement strand
TATCATTTCTTGCCGCCGCCTTTCAGCCGTCCGATTTCCGCCTCCAGCTCCGCCACCTTCACCTTCAGCGCATCGGTTTCCGCCCGCGCCCGCGCGGCCATTTCCTTCACCACCTCGAATTCCTCGCGCCGCACCAGCTCCATGTCGGCGACGAGCCGCTCCATCTGGCTTTTCACCAGATTGTCGATCTCTTCGCGCAAACCCTGCGCCATGCCGGCGGCGCCGGAAAACAGCTTCGCCACTTCGTCGAAAAACTTCGTGCTGGCGGATGTCATTGGCGATCACCTCCGTGCAATGTGCATACCCGGCACTCAGGTTACGCGCCCCGCTCAGCCCCTGCAAGGCGCCCGTCATCTTCATTCAATCCGCACCCCGGCCTCGCGCCAGATACGCACCAGCGCCACGCGCAGGCTGGGCCGGGTGATCCGTTCATAGGCTTCCGGAAACCGCCCTTTCAGGATGCGGTGCGCCTCGCCCAGGCTGTGATAGGGCATGGACGGAAACAGATGATGCGTGGCGTGATAGCGCAACCCCACCGGCGCCCACAGGGTGGTCAGAAACCGCTGCCCCGGCACGTCCACCGAATCGAGAAACTGTTCCTCGCGGCTCATCACGTGCTCCGGCGGATTGCGATAGGCATGCGCGGCCAGCGTGCGCAGGCCATTGAGCAGAAACACGATCACCGCCATGGCATACCACACCCCCAGCGCCTTCGCCGGCACCACGCCGAGCCATGTCAGCGCCAGCGCCAGCCACGCCCAGAGGGTGGCCGCCACTTCCTGCACCCGCCAGTTCGGATCGGAGCGAATGGCATGCGGCGAACGCACATAGGCCGGGTCGATCACCAGCGACGAGGCGCGCTCCCACACCGGCTTGCGCAACGGCGGGATGATCCACGACAGCGGCGCGGCCACCAGAAAGCGAATGGCGAACAGCAGCGGAATGAGCAGCGCCGAGAGCAGAAAGACGATCATCTCCAGTGGCCGATGCAGCACGAAGGGCACGTATTCGCCGTCCTCTCCCGTGCCATAGACATCCGGCTTGTGATGGTCGTTGTGCACGCCGTCATACATGAACGACGGCACCAGCAGCGGCACCCCGATGAGCGCGTTCCACGCCACCCGAAACAGCGGAAACTCGTCGGGCCGGAAATGGCTCAGTTCATGGATGAAGATGGCCGCGCGATAGAACGCCAGCGCGCTCACCAGCAGCGCCAGCACGAAGCCGAAGGACGGAAACGGCAACACCACCGCCGCGTAAAAGGCGCCCCAGCCCAACACCGCCGAAAACAGGAAATCCGTCCAGTAGATGTATGGATCGCGCCGCATCAGGTGCGCCACCAGCCGCCGCGCCTCGCCGATGGAAATCAGTCCGCGTTCGCTCATGCCAGCCTCCCGCCGCCCATGCGGCACAGCTCGCGGCTGTCCACTTCGTCCGTCAATACTACATAGGCGCTCATCACGTTGCTGGCAATTTTCCGTCACCACCCTTGACCGGCCGCCACGAATCCGGCAGGCCAGCCCCATGCTGGAGCTGGCGGCCATTCCCTTTCCCGCGTTCGACCCGGTGGCCTTTCGCATCGGGCCGCTGGCCATTCGCTGGTATGCCCTGGCCTATGTCGTGGGCCTGCTGCTGGCGGTGGCTTACGCGAAATGGATCCTGCGCCAGAAACACTTCTTCGCCCCCGGCGCCCCGCCCATGACGCCGACGGCGCTGGACGACTACATGCTGTGGGCCATGCTCGGCGTGGTGCTGGGCGGGCGCCTCGGCTATGTCCTGTTCTACGCGCCCGCATATTTCCTCGCCCACCCGCTGGACGTCATCAAGGTCTGGCGGGGCGGCATGTCCTTCCATGGCGGCTTTCTCGGCGTGCTGGCGGCGACATGGGCCTTCGCCCGGCGGCGCGGCATCCCCTTCTGGCGGCTCATGGACATCGCCGCCGCCGCCACGCCCATCGGCCTGTTCCTGGGCCGCATCGCCAACTTCATCAACGGCGAATTGTGGGGCCGCCCGACGGACGCCCCCTGGGCCATGATCTTCCCCCACGCCGGCCCGCAACCACGCCACCCCAGCCAGCTCTACGAGGCAACGCTGGAAGGCATCGTGC
>JALVFB010000285.1 GCA_027030295.1 Hyphomicrobiales bacterium | reverse complement strand
TTCCGCCGTCTTGCCTTCCTTCGCCAGCCGGTGCAGCGCGGCGATGGCCTTCGGCGTGTTGAGGTCGTCGCACAAGGCGGCGAGCACGGCCTCGTCCGGCGTCTCCGCCGGCTCGGCGTCGCCCACGGCCCGATACCACCTGTCCAGCACCTTGCGGCTTTCCTCCAGGCCTTTCCGCGTCCAGTCGATGGGGGCGCGGTAGTGCGTGCGCAGCATGTTCAGCCGCAGCACCTCGCCGGGCCATTCCTGCAACAGCTCGTGGATGGTGATGAAGTTGCCCAGCGACTTGGACATCTTCTCGCCTTCCACCTGCAAAAAGCCGTTGTGCATCCAGTATTTGGCCATGAACGGCGTGCCATGCGCGCAGGTGCTCTGGGCGATCTCGTTCTCGTGGTGGGGGAATTGCAGGTCGATGCCGCCGCCATGGATGTCGAAGGTCTCGCCCAGATGCTTCCAGCTCATGGCGGAGCATTCGATGTGCCAGCCGGGGCGGCCCTTGCCCCACGGGCTGTCCCACGCCGGTTCGCCTTTCTTCGAGGGCTTCCACAGCACGAAGTCCATGGGGTTCTTCTTGTAGGGTGCCACCTCCACCCGCGCGCCGGCGATCATCTCGTCCAGCGAGCGTTTCGAGAGGATGCCGTAGTCCGGATCACTGGACACGTCGTAGAGCACGTGTCCCTCCGCCACGTAGGCGCAGCCACGCTCGATAAGCCGCTCGATCATCTCCTGCATGGCCACGATGTGCTCCGTGGCCCGCGGCTCCACACTCGGCGGCAGGACGTTCAACGCCGCGATATCCTCGTGAAACTGCCTGATGGTGCGGGCGGTGATCTCGGAGATGGGCACGCCTTCTTCCGCCGCGCGGGCGTTGATCTTGTCGTCGACGTCGGTGATGTTGCGCACGTATTTCACGTGCTCCGCGCCGTAGAGGTGGCGCAGCAGGCGGAACAGCGTGTCGAAGACGATGATGGGCCGGGCGTTGCCGATGTGGGCGTAATCATAGACCGTCGGCCCGCATACATACAGGCGGACGAGGGAAGCATCCAGCGGCTCGAAACGCTCCTTCTGGCGGCTCAGCGAGTTGTGGATGAACAGTTCGTTCGACATGCATCTGACCTCCGGGCTTCAGGCCCGGGGCCGCCTGCATGAAGGATGTCGAAAAGGAATGCGCGAACCCGGGCCAGCCTTTCAGCTAGCCGGTAATGATGAAAATCGTGCAAATGGTGTTCACGTCTCGGGTTCGCATGCCTTCGCCTATGCCCGAATGCCGTGCCCGGGTCAAGGCTTTTCGTTCGGACCGTCACCCCGCGCCCGGCGCCATGGGCAGACAGGAAAAGCCCCGGCGCTTCAGCGCCCGGCACGCCTTGTAAGCCTGTTCGCGGGAAAATCCGGCGATGCGGGCGCGATAGAAGACCTTGCCGTTCTTGCGAACCTGCAACACGAAAGGCTGCGCGTTGCGCACCCGTTGCGAAACCTTGTGGGCCTTCAGCAGGAATAGTTGCGCCGCATCCAGGGACGGCAGGGCGCCGATCTGTATCACCCAGTGCGTGGAGAGAAGCCGACGCACCTTGCGCGGATCGTCGGCGATCAGACGCACCGCGGAATCCATCTCCGCCGCCCCGGACGGTCCAGTGTCATCCGGAGCGGTGGGCTGCACCGCCTTGGCAAGCCGGGGCGGAGTTGTCCGGCCGCTTTCCGGCACGGCGTTTTTCCGCGGAGGGGGCGCGGAGGTTTTGGTGATCACGATGCCCGCCGGCTCCGCATCCGGCTTCACGTGCACTTGCGTGCGCAGTGGTGGCGCGATCTGTGCGGCCGAGGCCAGCGCCGTGTCCTCGGTGCCGTCCGCTTCGGCGGCATGAACGCGCAGAACGGGCGTTTCAACCGCGGCATGCGGGGACGCTGCGCTTTCCGGCGTTTTTCTCGCGTGTGCGGGCCGTTCCGCCGCGTGGCTTTCCCCACCCGCCACCCTGCCGGAGGCGGAGGCCGCGTCGGTGGTGGTCGCTTCCCGCGGCTCGTCCGGCACGCGCACCGTCACGTTCGTCGCCAGCAGGGACGAATGCGCCCCGACCTTCCTTCCGGCCGTGGCAGGCGCCCCGGGTGCGGATGTGGCCGGC
>JALVFB010000284.1 GCA_027030295.1 Hyphomicrobiales bacterium | reverse complement strand
ATCACCCTCATCGCCGTTTCCAAGACCTTTCCGGCGCGAGCCATCGAGCCGGTGATCGCCGCCGGGCAGCGCCATTTCGGCGAGAACCGGGTGCAGGAGGCGCGCGAGAAATGGCCTGACCTGAAAGAGCGCCATCCGGACATCACCCTGCACCTCATCGGCCCGTTGCAGACCAACAAGGTAAAATACGCCGTGCGCCTGTTCGACGTCATCCACACCGTGGACAGGCCGAAGCTGGCCGCCGAGCTGGCCCGCGAAATGGACAAACGCGGCCGCCACCTCCCCGTCTTCGTGCAGGTGAACACCGGCGAGGAGCCGCAGAAGGCGGGCGTTCCGCCCACCGAGGCCGATGCCTTCATCGATGCCTGCCGCACCGAATATGGCCTGAACGTCATCGGCCTGATGTGCATTCCGCCGGTCAACGAGGAGCCGGCGCTGCATTTCGCGCTGCTGGAGAAGATCGCCCGCCGTCACGGACTGGAAAAGCTCTCCATGGGCATGAGCCGCGATTTCGAGACGGCCATCGCCTTCGGCGCCACCCATGTGCGGGTGGGCAGCGCCATCTTCGGCCCGCGCCACAATTTGGACGCACATTGACAGCTTTCGTTCATGCAGGTTGTGTCATTGCATATGATATGAACAACCATTTCATTCCTCCGGGAGGACACTCATGAAGAATGCCGCGCGCACGTTGCTCACCGGCGCCCTGCTGCTGGCGGGGCTGTCCACCGCCCTCGCCGAACAATTGTCGATGCGATTCGATGTCAACGTTTCCGGCCTGCGGGTCATGAAGGTGGAGTTTTCCGGCAATCTCACCCCGCAGGACTATGCCGCCGAGGCCCACATTCGGCCGAAGGGTCTTGCCCGCCTTTTCATGAAGAAGAAATTCGACATGAAGGTCACCGGCCGCTTCAATGGCACGCAGCCACAGCCGTTGACCTTCGAATATCGCAGCAAGAAGAAGAAAAAGAAGAAACAGGCGCATGTGCGCTGGCGGAATGGCAAGGTCGCCGGCTGGAAGCGCGTTCCGGCTCCTGGCGAGGCGGAGCGCAAGGCGATTGACGCGGCCATCGCCAGGGGCGTCATCGACCCCTTGAGCGCCCTGTTCGCGCTTGGCCGGCGCGAGGGCAAGGAGCTCTGCTCTGGCCGCTTTCACGTGTTCGACGGGCTGGATGTCTATGACCTGAAGCTCATCCGGGAGGGTGATGCGCGGGTGAACAACGACACCTATGCCGGCCCTGCGGTGAAATGCCGCATGATCTATGTGCCCATCGCCGGCATGTCCGAGAAGAAAAAGCGCCGGCAGTTGAAGGACCCGCCCGTCTTCACGCTGTGGCTGGCGCGCGTGAAGAGCGCCGAATTGGGCCCCATCTGGGTGCCGGTGCAGGTGGAGGGCAAGACCAGGGGCAAGCCGTTTTCGGCCACCCTCGTGCAGGGCCGCATTGGCGGCGCCGGACTCAAGCCGGCGAATTGATACCAATCTGCGCCAAGGTTGACCGGTGAAACCGCCCCGCGCCTCCACCCAACCCCTTGTTTTTCATAATTTGGGGGCCCAAGTGGGGGCGCGGGGCGGTGGGTGGTCTTTTATGCATTCTGGTATGATACCCCGCCGTCACGCCCGCTTTTCCCGCCACCGGCGCAGCCGGTGCCATGCCGCCTTGGCTTGCGCGCGCGACGCCCGCCGCGCCCGCTCCATGGCCAGCAGCGCCTGAAAGCGCGGCTGCGACACCCCCGGCAGCGGCGCCAGCGCGTCCACCATGGTCTGACGCTGCCGCCACAGGTGGTCGATCATCGGATGATCCGGATCGGCGCTGGAATCGGCCAGCCGGATGGCCGGATCGGCGAGGATGCGCTTCGTCGCCTCGATGGTCAGAAGCACGCCGGGCGAATAGGCGTCCAGCGCCTCATCGCGAGCGATCTTGCCCAGCCACAACACGTCCCGCACCAGAAAGCCGAACAGGGCGGCGACCCAGCGCCCGTCCAGCGTCAGCCGCCAGAAGCGCAATGCGCCATGGGCGTGAAAGTCCGCCACCATCTGGCGCACGAAAGCGGCGTTGTGATCGTCGCACAATAGCGCCGTGCCGGCCCGTCCCTTCCAGCCGGAGGCTTCCAGCGCCAGGAACTCCTCGATCCAGGGACGCACGTCCGCTTCCGCCGACAGTTCCTCGAACGCCAGCGATCCCTGCTGTTGCAGGCGCTTCCACAGCCGCCGGTATTCCCTGCGCCGTTTGCTGGAAATGTCGGCGTTCCACCAGTCATCCGGCGCGCGCGAGGCATCCAGCACCGCCCGTTTCCAGCGCGCCAGCACCACCGGGGCGGCAGGCGCTTCCCTTTGCAGCAGCTTCCAGAAGGCGCCCTCCTCCGGCACCGCGCACACCTCCAGCGCCGCGTTGCCACGCTCGCGCAGGCGCTCCAGCAGCGCCCGCATCGCCGCCGGTTCCTCCGCCGCCACCAGCGGCGTGCCGAGAAAGAAGAAATCGCTGAACCGCGTGCTCGCCAACCGCCCGACACCCCGCCAGCGCCAGGCCGATTCCACCACCGGCGCAACGAATCGGCAATGCCCGGCTCCGGCGCAATCATGCACCAGCGCCGGGGCCTTGCCCGCCGGCAGATGCCGCATGGCCGCCAGCGCGAAGGCGGGCGTCGCCGGCGCGGAAGGCTCCGCCGCGGTTTGCGCCAGCCGCCACCAGGCGGCCAGATCGGGCCTGTCGTCAGTCCGTTGCAGCATGCGCGTTCTCCTCTCCATCCCGTGCCGTTTCACCGGCCCGATCGCCATAGCCCTCCCGCACCAGCCGCCGACTGGCCAGCCACAGCACCGCCGACTGAAAGGCGAAGGCCCCGGCCGTGGCCGCCGCCGCGCCGACGATGCCCATGTGCGGGATCAGCAGCAGATTCAGCGCCAGATTCAGTCCCGCCGTCACCCCGGTGACGAGCGCGAGATAGGCATGGCGGTTCGAGACGCTGAGCAGCGCCTCCGCCGGCCCGGCGAGCGCGCGCGCCAGATGCCCCGCCGCCAGCACCGCCATCACCGGCCAGCCGGCGGGAAACTCCGGGCCGAACAGCGCCAGGATGAACGGCCCCAGCGCCAGAAACAGGCCCGAGGCCAGCAGTGACGGCGCGAAGGTCCACAGCCGGAAGCGCCGCAACAGCCGCCCGGCTTCCGCCACGTCGCGCCGGGCATGGGCGGTGGCGAAGCGCGGCATGGCCACCGCCGCCACCGCGAAATGGATGAAGGCGACGAACGAGATCACCCGCCCTGCGGCGAAATAGACCGCCATGTCCGCCGGTTTCACGAACAGCTTCAGCAGCAGCACGTCCAGGTTCAGCATCATCAGCGTGAACCCGTCCAGCACCAGCAACGGCAGCGACACCTTCAGCCACGCCAGCGGCTGCATTTCGCTCCGCGCCCCGGCCAACTCGCGCCGGAAGCGCCGCTCCTGCAGCAGAAACTGCACCGCCGCCGCCGTCCAGGTCGCGATCACCAGCGCCGCCGCCGCCAGCGTCGCATCCCGCCGGCCAAACGCCAGCACGCCCAGCCCCACCACCGCCAGCAGCAGCACCGGCCGCAGAATGTAGGGTGGCAGGAAGGCCAGCGAAAACCACGAGCGCGCCCGCCCCGTGCCGTCATGAAAATCGGTCAGCGCGAAGGCCGGCACCGCCAACAGCCCCACCATCAGCGGCAGGCGGAAATCCGCCTCGATGACGCCCGGCATGACCTGCAAGAGCAGGATGCCGGCCGCCGCCACCAGGGCGCCGACGCCCAGCACCGCCAGCCGCCCGAAGCGCAGATAGCCGCGCGCCAGCGCCGGCCTGCGATGCTCCAGATATTCGTTCAGGAAGCGCACGGCGGAGACAGAAAGGCCAATGGTGGCCAGCGTGCCACTGACGTTCACCACCACCCACACGAAGGTGTAGATGCCAAACGCGTGCGCGCCCAGCCAGCGCGCCATCAGCACCTGCGAGATGAAGATGATCAGCGCCGAGGCGATGCGCACCCCGAAGGCGAACAGGGCGGACAGGCCGGAGCGACCGTCCTCGCCCTCCAGCAGCCCCCGCAACGGCTCGGGCAGCCGCGCCCGCAGCCACGCCAGCGCCCGGCCGGCGAGCGTATGGGGGTGCCGGCCTGTCTTGCGGACGCCGGCGGCTGTCAGGGTTTCGCTCCGCATGCCACCAGCATGCCCTCCGGCAGCAAAGAAATGGTTGGCGAAAACCGCAACCTGCGCCGATGGTTAAGGAAGGGTTGCCGGATTATCCCGTTTCGATGCCCAGCGCCTTGATCTTGCGGTAGAGCGTGGAGCGGCCGATGCCCAGCTTGCGCGCCACCTCCGACATCTGTCCGCGATAGCGCTTCAGCGCCAGACGGATCATGTCGGCCTCCACCTCCTGCAGCGTGCGCACGTGCCCGCCGTCCGTGACCACCGGAATGCCCACCGCCATGCCGTCGGCCACCATGCCCGGCTGCGGCGCGGCCGGTGCGGCGGCCGGCGCTGGGTTGTCGTTGGCCCGCTCCGCCACCGGAGGCGGCGCGTCGGCGAACTCCTCGAAGCCCTCCACCTGTTGCGCGATTTGCGGAAAGTCGTGCGCGTCCAGCAAATCGCCCTCGGCCAGCACCATGGCGCGAAAGATGGCGTTCTCCAGCTGGCGCACGTTGCCCGGCCAGGTGTATTTCATCAGCATCTCCAGCGCCCGCGGCGTGATGCCGTGCACCTTGCGCCCCTCTTCCGCCGCGAACCGGTGGATGAAATGCTCCACCAGCGGCGGAATGTCCGCCAGCCGCCGGCGCAACGGCGGCACCATGATGGGAAAGACGTTCAGCCGATAGTAGAGATCCTCGCGAAACGCCCCTTCCTTCACCATGTCGATCATGTTGCGGTTGGTGGCGGAAATGATGCGCACATCCACCGGCACCGGGCGCCGCCCGCCGACGGGGTCCACCTCGCCCTCCTGAATGGCGCGCAACAGCTTCACCTGCATCTCCAGCGGCAGCTCGCCCACCTCGTCCAGGAACAGGCTGCCGCCGGAGGCCTCCTGGAACTTGCCGATGTGCTTGCTCACCGCCCCGGTGAACGCCCCCTTCTCGTGGCCGAACAGGGTGCTCTCCACCAGGTTTTCCGGAATGGCGCCGCAGTTCACGGCCACGAAGGCGCGCCCCGCGCGGGCGCTCTCGCCATGAATGGCGCGCGCGATGACCTCCTTGCCGACGCCCGATTCGCCCTCGATGAGCACCGGAATGTTCGACTCCGCCGCGCGCCGGCCCAGCCGCACCACCTGCTGCATGGCCGGACTTTCGGCGATGATGTCGTCGAAGGTGAGCACGCCCTTCACCTTCCGGTTCAGGCGCCGCACCTCTTCGGTGAGCGCGTTCACCTTCAGCAGATTCTGGATGGAAACCCGCAGCCGCTCGGCGTTCACCGGCTTGACCACGAAGTCATCGGCGCCCGCGCGCATGGCCTTCACCACCGTCTCGATGGAGCCTTGCGCCGTCTGCACGATGATGGGAATGCGCTGATTGAGGCCGGAAAATTTCTCGAGAAACTCGATGCCATCCATCTCCGGCATGTAGAGATCCAGCAGGATGAGGGAGACGCGCCGCCCCGCCGGCCCGGCGAGCATCTCCAGCGCCTGCACCCCGTCCTCGGCCAGCAGCGGATCATAGCCGAAACGCGCGACCATTTCCTGCAGGATGCGACGCTGGACCGGGTCGTCCTCCACGATGAGTATGCTGGCTGCCATGGGTGCGGATCACCTTGTTATTGTGTTGCCTCTGTGTGGCTCCCTGCGGGCCTGTTCATGGGCACAACGTGCCAGATCATGGTTAAGGGTTGCTGAATGTGTTGGTCATCTCCGCCATTCGGCTTGCGCCGGTGCGCCGGAAGGGCCACATTCCGCGCATGAGCAGGGATTCCGAACGCAACAGCCTGCCCCGCCGCGTGCGGCGCTATGCGCGGGTGGGCGCGGCGCTTTCCGGCGCGGCGGTGCGCATGGGCGCGGCGCGGCTGTCCGGTGACGATACCCGCTCCCGGCAGGCGGCCATCCTGCGCGAGGCCCTGGGCCACCTGAAAGGCCCGCTCATCAAGGTCGCGCAACTGCTGGCCACGGTGCCCGACGCCCTGCCGCCGGAATACGCCGCCGAGCTCATCAAGCTGCAAACCAACGCCCCGCCCATGGGCCCGGCCTTCGTGCGCCGTCGCATGGCCGCCGAGCTGGGGGAAGGCTGGCGCGAAAAATTCGCCGACTTCGAAATGCAGGCGGCCGCCGCCGCCTCGCTGGGCCAGGTGCACCGGGCGCGCGCCCACGACGGCCGGGCGCTGGCGGTGAAGCTGCAATATCCCGACATGGCCGCCACCGTGGCCGCGGACCTGAAGCAACTGAAGCTGATTCTTTCCATTCACCGGCGGCTGGATCCGGCCATCGACACCTCCGAGATCTACCGCGAACTTTGCGAGCGCCTGGCCGAGGAGCTGGATTACGAGCGCGAGCGCAAGCACATCCTGCTCTACCGGGAGCTTCTGAAGGAACAGCCGCGGGTGCGGGTGCCGGAACCGGTGGCGGAGCTCTCCACCCGGCGGCTCCTGACCATGACCTGGCTTTCCGGCAAGGGCATGCTGCATTATCGCGACGCGCCGCAGGAAGTGCGCAATCAACTCGCCACCTGGCTGTTCCGCGCCTGGTGGGAGCCGTTCTATTCCTTCGGCGTCATTCACGGCGACCCGCACCTGGGCAACTATTCGGTGTGGGAGGAAAACGGCGAGCCGGTGGGCATCAACCTCATCGACTTCGGCTGCGTGCGCATCTTTCCCGCCCGCTTCGTTGCCGGCGTGGTGGAGCTGTGGCACGGCCTGCGCGAAGACGATTTCGAGCGCACCGCCGCGGCCTATGAGATGTGGGGCTTTCGCGGCCTGAACCGCGAGCTGATCGAGATTCTCAACATCTGGGCGCGCTTCATCTACGGCCCGGTGCTCGAAGACCGCGAACGCACCATGGCCGATGGCATCGACCCGGTGCAATATGGCCGCCGCGAAGCATTCCGCGTGCACCGGCTGCTGCGCGAGAAAGGGCCGGTGACGATTCCACAGGAGTTCGTGTTCATGGACAGGGCGGCCATTGGCCTGGGCGCGGTGTTCATCCACCTCGGCGCGAAGCTGAACTTCCACCGGCTGTTCGTTTCCGCCATGCGGCGACACCCCCGCGAGGCGCTGGATGCCCGCCAGCGCGCGGCGCTGAGAAAGGCCCGCCTTGCTTGATAAGAACGCCCTCGTCTCGTAAGAATATTTGGAGTGGGGGAGACCAGGAGGGGAGCGTGCGTCGATGAAACTTTCCACGGATCGCCTGGTCGCCTGGGTGTGGAACGGCCTGTTTTTCGTTCTCTTGCTGGCACTGGTGCTGGGCATGGCTTTTCTCCGCCTGTTGCCGGATACCAGACAGGCGGAAGGACCGGCCATCACCCGGACGGAAGATCCGACCACCCACATCGCCACCGATATGATCATTCCGGCTGGTTTCATACGTGCGCCCAGCGGCGCCCTGCTGCCGCGGTTCGCTTCTCTGGCCCGCCCGGAGGTGGCGGTGCGCACCGGGCCGGGGGAGATCTATCCCGTGGCCTGGGTCGTGCGTGGCGGGCGCATGCCGGTGGAGATTGTCGCCGAATCCGGCGACTGGCTGCGCATCCGCGACCATGAGGGCGAGGAAGGCTGGGTTTCGCGCGCGGATGTCAGCCCTCAGCGACTGGCCATGCTGGCCCCGTGGCGGCGCGACAAGCGCCTGGCGCTGCGCAGGGAACCCGCCGCCGACGCGCCACTTGCCGCATGGGTCATGCCGGGCCTCGTCGTGCGCATCGCGCAATGCACGGGGCATTGGTGCCGCATCCTGGTGCCGCAGGCGAAGGTGGAAGGCTGGATTGGCCAGGAACAGCTCTGGGGCGTTTACGCCAATGAAGCCTTCTCGCAGGCCGACCGCCCGCGAAACGCCACCCAGGCCCCACGCTGATGCCTCTGCCGCGCCACCCGCTGCCCGAAACCATGCGGGCGATTTGCATCGCCCAACCGGGCGGGCCGGAGGTCTTGCGCCCCGAAACCCGCCCCACGCCTTGTCCCGGCCCCGGTGAGGTGCTCATCCGGGTGACCGCAGCGGGCGTGAATTACGCCGACGTCCTGCAACGGCAGGGACGCTATCCGCCGCCGCCCGGGGCGCCGGACATTCCGGGACTGGAGGCCGCCGGCGAAATCGTCGCTCTCGGTGAAGGTGTTTCGCGCTGGCGGGTGGGAAACGCCGTCTGCGCCCTGCTCTCCGGTGGCGGTTACGCCGAATATGCCGTGGCCCGGGCCACGGAGTGCCTGCCCCTGCCGCCGGGCCTGTCCTTCGAGCAGGGAGCGGCCCTGCCGGA
>JALVFB010000283.1 GCA_027030295.1 Hyphomicrobiales bacterium | reverse complement strand
GAGATCGGCCACGTGCCCCGCCTCGCGCAGGCCCTTCAGCAGCCAGTTTGCCGCTTCGCGGTCGTCTTCGATCACCAGGATATGCATGTTTCCCGTCCCGACAATGGTGTTTCAAGCGGAAATATAGGCGCGACGGCGCCGGCTTGCAAAAGCACTCCCGTGTGGCTCAGCCCCGGGCCGCCATCCGCCGCGGCGCGATCGTGTCGCCGGCCTCGTCCCCACCGTTCTGCGCGGAAGCGTTCCTGGTGTTTTCTCCGCTCCGCAGCGGAATGATGCACGCCACCCGCGTGCCGCGGCCTTCCTCGCTGGTGATTTCCAGCTTGCCGCCGTGTAGCTCGGCGATGATCTTGGCAATGGCCAGCCCGATGCCGGAACCGCCGCGGTGGCTGTTGTAGGCGTTGCCCGTGCGTTCGAAGGGCCGGCCGATGAGCGCGATCTTTTCCTGCGGAATGCCGATGCCGGTGTCGCGCACCTCGATGACGAGAATCCGGCCGGCGCGGGTTTCCGCGCTCAGGGAAACCTCGCCTCGTTCGGTGAAGCGCACTGCGTTGGAAACCAGTTGCCGCAACATCTGCCGCAGCCGCTCGCCATCCACCCGCGCCCGCAGTCCTGGCTGCACCCGCCATTTCAGGCCCAACCCCTGTTCTCGCGCCTGAGGCAGGAATTCCTCGGCGGTTTCGGCGATGAGCCGCTCCAGATCCGTTTCTTGCGTCCGCAATTCGCCATCGCCGGTGCTCAGCTGCGCGAATTCCAGCATGTCGCGGATCTTGCGCTGCATCTCCTTGCCGGATTCGTGAATTTTCTCGGCATATTCCAGATACTGCGCCGGCAGCCGCCCGAGGGCCTGCGCGCGCATGGCGTCCGCCGGCCCCAGAATGTGGTTGAGCGGCGTGAACAGCTCGTGGCTGACGTTGGCCAGGAACTGTGACTTGGTGCGCAACGCCTCTTCCGCCCGCTGTTGCGCCCGCTGCGCCCGCCGCGCCATGTCCTTCAGCCGTTCGTTCTGGCTCTCGATCTCCCGCCGCGACTGTTGCAGGGCCTCCACCGTCTCCTGCAATTCGCGCTGCGACTGCTCCAGCTCCAGTTGCTTGGCCTTCAGTTCGGTGATGTCCGTGCCCACGGAAACCAGGCTGCCATCGGGCATGGTGCGCTCGCTGATTTGCAACCAGCGGCCGTCGGCCATTTCCAGCTCCATGATGTTTTCCTGCTCCGGCCCGTCGCTGTAGATGTGCTTGAGGTGGCGGTTGCGGATCGGGTGACGGGCCTGGCGCATGATGTCGGCGTAGGCCAGGCCGGACCGGCAGGCGTTCTCCGGCAGGCCGTGGAACTCGCGGAACTTGCTGTTGCACATCACCATCCGCATCTGCTCGTTCCACAGCACGAAGCTTTCCGACAGCGATTCGATGGCGCTGAGCAGCCGTTGTTCGGCGCTGCGCATGGCCGCGGCGGCCTTTTTCTGGGCGGTGATGTCCACCGCGATGCCCACCAGGTGGCGGCTTTCGGAAACGTTGCCTTCGCGCGCCGGCAGGGCGCCGCGCAGCTTCAGCCACAGCCAGTCGCCATCGGCCTTGCGCAGGCGGATTTCGTGCTCGAAGGTGTCGTTGCCCGCTTCCAGCCCTTCTTCCAGCAACACGTCCACCGGCTTTTCCTCCGGGTGCTGCAGGACGATGAAGTCGGCCATGTCGATGTAGCCGTCCAGCTCCGGCAGTCCCAGCAGCCCCCGCATGGAGCTGGAGAGATAGATGCGCCCGCGCGCCACGTCCCAGTCCCACAGGCCGCAGCGCCCCAGCGTGAGCGCCTTTTCCAGCCGGTCGATGAAACGGCTGCGTTCGCGCCGGGCGCGCTCCGCCTGCGCCGCCTGCCAGTTGTAGACGGAAATCAGCCCCACCATGACGATGAACAGGCCGATGAACAGGCTGGCCAGCATGTTGGCGCTGGAGCGCCACAGGCCGTTCATGCGTCCCGCCGGCTGCGCCACCAGCAACCGCCCCGGCCAGGTGGCCAGCGGCATGCTGCCGGTCAGCACCGGTTCACCGGCGGCATCACGCACCACCCGCAGGGACGCCGTTTCCGTCTCCGGCGAGGCATGCAGGAAGCCCGGCAGGGGCGCGCCTTCCCGCAGGCCCTTCAGCGGCTCTTTTTCCGCGGCGAGTATGACGCGCGCCGTGTCATCGACGCCGGCCAGGATGAACACCCGGCCGTTGTCCAGAGCGAAATCCGGCAGCACCTTCATGAGGTCGGAGCGGGTGGGCATGCGCGCCGTGCCTGCGCTGCGGGTGACATCGTTCAGGCCATGCCCCGCCAGCCGCAGCAGGGTGAGCAACTGCTGGCGTTGCGATTGCTGCACCCCGGCGTATTGGGCGGCGAAATGCAGGGTCAGCGACAGCGCCAGCACGATGATGGCGAGGATGGCGATGAGCGTGATGATGCGGCGGATGGTGCGTTCGGACACGTGCAGGGGTTGTTCCAGGCCGGGAATCCGGAGCCTGTGCCGATCGCTGCCTTGCAGCAGGTTTTCAAGACCGCAACTGGCCACAGTCGTTATCCCCCAGATGGAGCCTCGCCACCGCTCGGAGCCTGGCTCCGTTGCCCCCGTGAAACATTGTGCCTTCCGCTTGCGGCAGCCCCTGGAACGCGGGACTGGAACGCGGAAGCCGCCACACCATTACGCTGACGGAATGAACTGGCGGTCTGCCCCTCGCCGTTATTGATTCGCAAGAAGAACGGCTTGTCCAGACTGACCGGCGCGGCGATTCCGGACCTCCGCAGCGACTCGGATTGAATCGCTTCTGCAACGACCGCGCCGCGTTCCGGAAGCGGTGGTGATTTGCGCACGGAGAGCGCGTTTCTGCTTCGTTTTCACCTGGGAAAAAGCTGACCGTCGGGCCTGCCGCGATCATCGAATCGGAAATATGGTTGACGATCCGTTAACGTCGCTTGACTCCGCCGGGAGTCGGATTCCAGCATGGCGGCATGGCCCTTGCCCGGCGAGGGGTGCGAAAGGCGCACGTGTTGCAATCTGACACGGCCGGGTGAGAAAAGGGCGGGGAGTGGATCATGCCGCGACGCACCGGAAAGATGATGCTGGGTCTGCTGGCGCTGGCCGGGGTGATGGCGGTCATGCCGCAGGCCGCGGCGGGGCAGGCGCGTTCGACGTTTCGCGCCGTGCTGCGCATCGATGCCGGGCTTGTCCGGCGCGACCTGGCGCGGCGCGACGGCGGGGACGCGGCGGCCGTGGCGCTGGCCGCCACCCGGGCGGCGAAAGGGCCATCCGCTCCGCGGGTGCTCCCGCGCGCCGGCGGCGGCGTGTGCGTGCGCACCTGGATCGGCCGGAAACGGTTTCGCTGGGTATGCAGATAGGTTCCGGAAGGGGAAAACGGAGCGGACGTCCCGCTCCGTTCCGCGTCGGGGTCATTTCTTGTCCATGCCGTGCATCTTCATCTTGTGATGCATCAGGGTTGCGGAAATCTTTTTCACCGGCACCGTGATCTTCACCTTGCCCGCCTTCTCGAACACCAGCGTCAGCTCGAAGGTATCGCCGGGTTTCAGGTCGCGGGTGGTGCCGATGAGCATGATGTGCAGCCCGCCGGGCTTGAGCACGGTCTGGCCATGCGCCGGCACTTCCATGAAGGGGACTTGCCGCATGCGCATGATCATCTTGCCGTCCTTCTTCTCCATGATGTGGGTATGCAGTTCGATGCGGTCGGCCACATCGCCCTCCGCCTTCACCAGCTTGTCGGCTTCATCGCCGTCGTTCTTCAGCGTCATGAAGGCGGCGGCCACCTTGCCCGATCCCATCGGCGGGCGGGCATGGGGGTTTTCCACCGAGATCTTCGGGCCGGCCAGCGCGGCCGCGGTCAACGGGGCGAGCACGGCGAGCGCCAGACCGGCGCGCATGAAGAAACGTCTGTTCATCGGGATTCTCCTCCGTCTGATGGAAGCGTATTGATTTTCGGGTTCGGAATCAGACGGGGAAGGGCGGCGCGCGCGCCTGCCACTGCCAGCCGCTGGCCCGCGCATGCGCCTGTTGAAAGATCGGGCGAAACGGCGCATGCACCGGCGCCGCCATCCGCGGGATCGTCGGAACGGACGGCAGCGGCGCCATTCCCGGCATGCAGCAGCAGTTTCCGGATGTGCAACAGGGGGGAAGCTGGCTGGTGGCGTTGCCGGCGCCTCCCGGCGCCTGGCGGGGGCCGTTGACGGAGCAGATGACGCCAAGCCCGCCGCCACCGCCACCGACGGGCAGCAGCATCAGCGCGCCATGCAGCAACAGTTGCAGCGCCATCACCCAGGAAAAGGCGATGGCCAGCGCCTGCGACCGCCGCAGCCGCTTCAGCGGGTTGTCTCCGTCTCTTGTCCGCCCGGAAAGTGTCATGATGCCGGCGTTCCCCAATTTCAACGCCCTCAGCACAGCCGCGCGCCATTCATGATGCCATGACCAAGATCAAGCTGTCCCGCGGCGAAACGTTCCTGAACAATATTTCATGTCAGCCGGATTTTCCATTTTCCGACGCCGGACTGACGCGACATGTTCCACTTTCAGTCCATCCGCGTCACCATGCCACGACGGAGGTTCTTCGCCGAACTCTCGACAGTTGCTCCATTAGCCCGTAGGATTTGCGAAAACATTTGTTCCTATGGCTGGGAGCGAGGGGAGATCATGACGGACACCACATCCGCCGCGGGCGCGGTCGAAGCGTGCCGCGGCCGGTTTTCGCTGGCGCGCGACAGCCTTCAGGCGCCGGAGGTGGATTATCTGGTGCGCCTGCGCCGGCGCGGCTATCAGCGCTGGCTGCTGTTCCGGCAGGCCGTCAACCTCAATTATTTCATCGAAAAACGCTGGTTTTTCATCGCCGTCATTCTCGGCGCGGTGTTGTTGCTGGCGCCGACGCCGGAGGGGCTTTCACGAGAGGGGCACGTGGTGCTGGTGATGTCGCTGGTGGCCACCATCCTGTTCGTCACCGAGCCGGTGCCGCTGCCCACCGTGGCGCTGATGATCATCGTCGCGGAGGTGGTGCTGCTGGGCATCGAATCGACGACGGTGGCGAAAAGCCTGATGACCGATTCGGTGCTGTTCATCATGGGCTCGCTGATGCTGGCGGTGGCCATCGTCAAGCAGCAACTGGACACGCGCATCGCCTGGGCCATCGTCAAGGTCACGGGCACGAAAACGCTGAACGTCGCCTTCGGCATTTCCTTCGTTTCCGGCATTCTCGCCTCGTTCATCGGCGAGCACACGGTGGCGGCCATGATGCTGCCCGTGGGCATCACGCTGATTACGCTCACCTCGCAGGATCCGAAAAAGGTGCGCAATCTCGCCGCCGTGCTTCTGTTCTCCATTTCCTACGGCTGCTCGGTGGCCGGCATCGGCACGCCTTCGGGCGGCGCCCGCAACGCCATCATGATCGACTACTGGCGCCAGTTCTTCTACGACCCGGCCAACCCGGAGACGCACAAGTATCTCATCGATTACGCGAAATGGATGGCCTATGCCTATCCCATCTTCCTGTTGCAGCTGCCGTTCGTGACGCTGATTCTGTTCACCGCCTTCAGGCCCGAATATCCGAAGCTGACCCGCGCCGTGGCGCGGCTGCGCCTGAAGGTGCTGGAGCAGGGGCCGCTGAAGCCCGCGGACTGGGTGGCCATCGCCCTGTTCTTCGCCATTCTCTACGGCTGGATCATGATCTCCGGCGAGATAGGCATGGGCACGGTGGCGGTGGCCGGCGCGGCGGCGTTTCTCATCGCCGGCCTGGTGCGCTGGGAAGACATCAACAACAACGTCAACTGGGGCGTGGTGCTGCTTTATGCGGCCGCCATTTCTCTCGGTGTGCAGATGAAGGACACCGGCGCCGCGGCCTGGGTGGCGCAAAAGTTCCTGGACATGCTGGGCTACCTGCGGCTGAGCGAGGGCATGGGGCTGTGGGCCGCCGTGTCGCTGCTCACCACCGGCGTGACCAACACCATGAGCAACGGCGCGGCGGTGGCCGTGCTCGGCCCCATCGTGCTGAATCTGGCGAAGGAGGCCGGCGAAAGCCCGCTGCTCATCGGCTTCGTCACCGCCGTGTCCTCGGCGTTCGCCTATCTCACGGTGGTCGGCACGCCGGCCTGCACCATCGTCTATGCCTCCGGCTATCTGAAGACCACGGACTTCCTGAAGGTGGGCTGGCGCATGGTCATCATGTCCACCATCATCCTGTTGCTGGCGGCCACGTTCTACTGGCCGTTGATCGGCCTCTGAGAAAGGAGGAGACGCCATGCCGCTTATGCGACTGCTCAAGCGCCAGCCCCTTTCCGAGCGTCACGAGGAAGCCGTGCGCAAGCAGGCGGAAAAGCTGCGCGCCGCTCGCCGCAAGCGTTTTCGCGTGCTGGTGTCGCTCAAGGACGAGGAAACGCTCTATGTGGTGCGCATGGCGGCGCGGTTGGCGAACTGCCCCACTTGCGACATCGTGCTGCTCTATGTCCGCCCGGTGGATCGCTCCGGCTCCATCCACGTGCAGCTGGCGCGGCGCAACATCCTGCAGGCCGGGGCGGAGCTTCCCGGCTTGCGCATTCTGCGCGCCGGGCTGGAGGAACTGGAGCGGGAGCTGGGCGTGAAGACCGAGGACTGCGAGACGTCCAGCGCGCAGATGGGCGCCTGGGGCGACCCGGTGGGTGACGCCAAGGTGGTGTTCACCTGCCCGGATGGTCGCGAGATCGTGCTCAAGCTGAAGGTGGCGCCGGAGATCGCCTCGGGGATACTCGATCAGTATGGTCTGGGGCCTTACAACCTCATCATCATGGGCGAGCCGGTGCGCTGGAAGCGTTCCGGCCTGTGGCTGCTGTTCCACCACGTGGTGGCGGAAAAGGTGCTGGCCATGGCGCCATGTTCGGTGATGATCGCCCGCGACACGCTGGACCGGCGAGGCTTCTTCATCTATCTGGATGGCACCGCCCGCTCCTACAACGGCATGCGCCGCGCCGCCGTGCTGGCCTGCGAGGCCGGCGAACCCATCACCCTGTTCGCCGTGGCGCCGACGCAGGAACAGCTGCGCGAGGCGCAGGCGACGGTGGACAAGGGCCGCGAGATCCTGGAGAGCCTGGGCATTCCCGTGCGCGCGACGAAGGTGGCCACCGGCGACGTGGTCAAGCGCATCGTGCAGCAGGGGTCCGATCATCTGGTCATCGCCATCACCGACCGCGGACGCACGCGGCTGCAACGCATCCTGTTCGGCTCCATCGCCTCGGAGGTGGCGCGGCTGGCCACTACCTCGGTGCTGGACGTGCGTCTGGGCTAGGCGCATCGGCAGGGGGTGGACGCGCCGCGCGCCATCTGGCAACAGGAAGGCGGGGGCGCAACCGGGGCAGAACCATGCCGGATACCACGCAAACGCCACCAGCGGATGCCGCGCCGCTGCTGGAGGTGCGTCACATCACCCGCCGTTTCGGCGAAACGCTGGCCAACGACGACATCTCGCTCACCCTTCAGGCGGGCGAAATCCACGGCCTGCTGGGCGAGAACGGCGCCGGCAAGTCCACGCTGGTGAAGATCATCTATGGCGTGTTGCAACCGGATGAAGGGGAAATCCTGCTGCGCGGTCGGCCGGTGCGCTTCGCCAATCCGGCTGAGGCGCGCGAGGCCGGCATCGGCATGGTGTTCCAGCATTTTTCGCTGTTCGAGCCGCTCACCGTGGCCGAGAACATCGCGCTGGCGCTTTCCCATGCCCACGACATGGAGGCGTTGCGGGAGCGCATTCGCGCCATTTCGGCGGAATACGGCCTGCCGCTGGATCCGGACGCGCTGGTGGCCGATCTGTCGGTGGGCGAGCGCCAGCGGGTGGAGATCGTGCGCTGCCTGCTGGCCGATCCGGACATCATCATCCTCGACGAGCCCACCTCGGTGCTCACGCCACAGGAGGCGCGCAACCTGTTCGGGACGCTGGAAAAGCTGGTGCGCGAAGGGCGCGCCATCCTTTACATCACCCACCGTCTGGAAGAGGTGCGCGAGCTGTGCCGTCGCGCCACCATCCTGCGCCATGGCCGGGTGACGGCGGAAATCGTCCCGGCGGAACATTCCGCCCGCGAGATCGCGCGCCTGATGGTGGGCACGGAGGTGCATCATGTTTCCGCCCCGCCGCCGGCGGAAACCGGCGTGCCGGCGCTGCACGTGCGCGATCTGACCTTGCCGACGCCCGGTCCGTTCGGCGTGGCGCTGTTTGAAATCTCGCTGGACGTGCGCGCCGGCGAGGTGGTGGCCATCGCCGGGGTGGCGGGCAATGGCCAGCGCGAGCTGTTCGCCGCCCTGTCCGGCGAGCGGCTGGCGCAGAATCCCGGCGCGGTGTTCATCATGGGCCATGACGTGAGCCTGAACGGCATCAACGACCGGCGCGCCCTGGGTGCGGCCTTCGTGCCGGAAGAGCGGCTGGG
>JALVFB010000282.1 GCA_027030295.1 Hyphomicrobiales bacterium | reverse complement strand
GGATTTCCCTTCAGATATGCGCCTTCGGGCGCGCAAAATCAAGAAAAGACGAATATATGCGGCTTTTCAGGAGGTTCCACCCAGAAGCGCAGATGGCCCCTCAGGCAGCAGGGCAGGGGGCAGCAGAGGCCAGATTCCGGGCAACTGGAAATGCCACCACTCGGTGGCGATGCCCACGAACCCCGCCACGTGCATGATGCCGGCAAGCCACATGCGGTTGCGCAGCGCTTCCGGCGACACCTCCCGCGACGCCGGCCAGGCAAGTGGGCGCATGTCGTCGAAGTCCGTGCCCATGTCCAGCGGTTGGCCGTTCTCGCGCGCCAGCGTCAGATCCACGGCCACTCCGCGCGTGTGCATGGAGCCGACCTCCGGCGGAATCACGTAGTGCGGGTCGGGGCAGGCCTTCCACAGAATGCGCTGCGCCCGCGGCGGTCGATAGCCGTCGAACACCACCAGCCGCAGCCCCGCATGCCGCGCCAGCGCCGCCGCCCGCTTCAATGCCGCCGCCGCTTCCGGGCGCAGGAAGCAGCGCGCATGGGCGTAGATCGGCCGGCCCGCCATGTTGTCGGGCGTTGCGTAGCGGATTTCCAGCGCCACGCCGTGCTCTCGCGGCGTGATCTCTTCCAGCATCGGCAATCGCATCGTGGGCGGTTCCTCCTGAACGCTGCGTGAAGCGGATGTTGCGCCTTTGTCCGCTTGCGCGGGGGCGATGACGCATGTATATCAGGCGAAGGAGAATATGGGCAAAGGTGTGCCGTCCGGGCGGGCGGCGCACCTTTGTCGTTGCGCGCCTTTCGGCGCAGGGTGATAGCAGGAGAGACACATGGCTCGCGTTACCGTCGAGGATTGCATCGAAAAGGTCCCCAATCGCTTCGAGCTGGTGCTGCTGGCGGCTTTCCGCGGCCGGCAGCTGGCGCAGGGCGCGCCGCTCACCGTGGATCGCGACAACGACAAGAACTCCGTGGTGGCGCTGCGCGAGATCGCCGATGGCACCATCGACGCCGAGGATCTGAAGGAGCAGCTGGTGCATTCGCTGCAGAAATACGCCGAGGTGGACGAGCCGGAGCCGTCCGAGGCGCCGTTGCTGGCCGGCCAGAAGGCCGAGGAAACCGAGGACGTGGTGGAAGGCGAGCGCATGAGCGAGGAAGAGCTGCTCATGGGCCTGGAGGGTCTGCCGCCGGCGGAAAGCCCCGGCTCCCAGCGCTCCGGCTACTGACACGGAACCTCAACCGGAACCGCCCGCGACCAGCCGCGTCGCGGGCCTTTTCCTGTCGCAAGGCTTCAGGTCATGAACGCTCCCGTGGACAGGCCCCATGCGGTGGTGGAGGTGGGCGAGGCGCGCAAGGTGCGTTTTGGCAACGACTTGCCGCTCGTGCTCATCGCCGGGCCATGCCAGATCGAATCGCGCGCTCACGCCCTGATGATGGCCGAGCGCCTGGCGGAAATGGCGGATGCGCTGGGCATCGGCCTCGTCTTCAAGGCCTCCTTCGACAAGGCCAATCGCACCTCGCTGAACAGCCCGCGCGGGGTGGGGCTTGAAAAGGGCGTCGAGATCCTCGCCGGGATTCGCGAACGCTTCGGCCTGCCCATCCTCACCGACGTGCACCTGCCCGAACAATGCGCGCCGGTGGCGGAAGCCGTGGACATTTTGCAGATTCCCGCCTTCCTCTGCCGCCAGACCGATCTCATCGTCGCGGCGGCGAAGACGGGCCGCGTCGTGAACATCAAGAAGGGCCAGTTCCTGGCGCCGTGGGACATGGAGCCGGCCATCCGCAAGGTGACCGATTCGGGCAACCCGCACGTGCTGATCACCGAGCGCGGCAGTTGCTTCGGCTACAACACGCTGGTGAACGACTTCAAGGGCGTGGCCCACCTGAAAACGCTGGGCGCGCCGGTGGTGTTCGACGCCACCCATTCCGTGCAGCAGCCCGGCGGCCTGGGCGGCGCCTCCGGTGGCGACCGCCGTTTCGTCGAGCCGCTGGCCCGCGCCGCGGTGGCCGTGGGGGTGGCGGCGGTGTTCCTGGAGACGCACGACCATCCGGACGCGGCGCTCTCCGACGGGCCGAACATGGTGCCGCTTTCCGACCTGCCGCGCCTGGTGCGGCTGTTGCAGCAATTTGACGCGATCGCCAAGGCCGCCGAATAGCCGCCTTGCATTGCCAGCCGCCGCCGCCGGGGCTATAGACCACGGCGTATCGAACGAAAAGGAAATGACGACAAACCCCGCAGCGTCGAGGGGGACGATTCCACATGACTGCCATCAAGTCCATCCGTGGCCGCGAGATTCTGGACAGCCGCGGCAATCCCACCATCGAGGTGGACGTCACTCTGGAAGACGGCGCCTTCGGCCGCGCCGCGGTGCCGTCCGGCGCCTCCACCGGCAAGCACGAGGCGGTGGAGCTGCGCGACGGCGATCGTAAGCGCTACAACGGCAAGGGCGTGCTGAAAGCCGTGGAGAACGTCAACGGCCCCATCGCCGAGGCGCTCATCGGCCATGACGCGCGCGACCAGCGCGGCATCGACGGGAAGATGATCACCCTCGACGGCACGCCGAACAAGGGGCGGCTGGGGGCGAACGCCATTCTCGGGGTGTCATTGGCGGTGGCCAAGGCGGCGGCGGCTTCGGCGGAGCTGCCGCTTTATTTTTACCTCGGCGGCGAGCGCGCGCACCTGCTGCCCGCGCCCATGATCAACATCATCAACGGCGGCGCGCATGCGGACAACCCCATCGACTTTCAGGAATTCATGATTATGCCGCTGAACGCGGCGAGCTTTCACGACGCCATCCGCATGGGCGCGGAGGTGTTCGCGGCCCTGCGCGGGGCGCTGAAGAAGGGCGGCTTCGACACCAACGTCGGCGACGAGGGCGGTTTCGCGCCCGACCTGCCGGGCACCCGGGCGGCGCTGGATTACATCATGCAGGCCATCGAGGCGGCGGGATACAGGCCGGGCAAGGATGTGTGGCTGGCCATCGACGCGGCCTCTTCGGAGTTCTACGAGGGTGGCCAATACGTGATGAAGGGCGCGCAGGGCGGCAAGGGGCGCGTGATGGACAGCGCCGGCATGGCCGACTACCTGGAGGCGCTGGTGAACGACTATCCCATCCTTTCCATCGAGGACGGCATGGCCGAGGACGACTGGGAGGGCTGGCGGCTGCTCACCGAGCGCATCGGCGAGAGGGTGCAGCTGGTGGGCGACGATCTGTTCGTGACCAACACCGAGCGACTCAAGCGCGGCATCCAGGAGAAGGCCGGCAACGCCATTCTCATCAAGGTGAACCAGATCGGCACTCTGTCGGAAACGCTGGACGCCATCGACATGGCGCATCAGGCGGGCTGGCGCGCCATCGTCTCGCACCGCTCCGGCGACACGGAAGATCCCTTCATCGCCGACCTGGCGGTGGCCATGAACACCGGACAGATCAAGACCGGCTCGGTTTCGCGCTCCGAGCGCATCTGCAAATACAACCAGCTCATGCGCATCGAGGAAACGCTGGGAACGGGCGCGAAGTTCGCCGGTGCCAGCGTGTTGATGCGGGGGTCTTGATATGAAACGGCGCCCGCCGCAACATCGGCGGCGTGCGCCGGGGGCTTCCTGAACGGTGTCCGGGAGGCAGGCCCGCTCAGGCCGCCATCAGCTCCCGGATTTCCGCCGGCATTTCCGCCATCACGTCTTCCATCTCGCCGGCGCTCACGTGCTCCCGCAGCACCGCGGACACCGCTTTCACCGCCGGCTCCGGCTCCACGTTGTCGGTCTTGCCGAGATATTCGCGCACGAGAGCGAGAAAGTCGTCGCGGTGGCGGATCTTCAGCGGCGTTTTCGCCGGATTCCAGCCTTCATAATAGATTCCGCGCACCAGCAGCGGCAGTTGCGCCGCCAGTTGCGCCGCCTCGTTGGGGCTGAGCCGGTCGCGCAGGGCATGCAACACCGCCCGCATGGCGGCATAGGCCTGCTGGCGGGTGGCGCCTTCACCCATTTTCTGCGCGACGTCGTGCAGCCACTCGTGGGCCTTGTGCAGCGCCTTGTCGAAAGGTTCGAAGCCGCTCATCGTTCCACCTCCCTTCCTTCCGAAAGGATGCACGAGAAAAATTTCCCAAGAAGGGATATGGGGATGGAAGAACGACTTCTCAACGAGGAGGGAAGATCAATAACGGCGCCAGCCGTTGCGCGGCGGGATTTGTTCGCGCTCCATGTTGTAGATCATCCAGTCTTCATGATCGGCGCGCAGTTTCTTGGAGGTGTAAATCTCGGATTCGCGCCGGTCGGCTTCCATGATGATCTTGTAGGCGGGAGAATTCACCGGCGGCAGCTGCGTGCGCCCCGGTGCATATCCATAGCCCTCGGGCACGAAGCGTTCGTCCGCCTGCGCCAGACCCGTGGTCAAAACCAGCAGCGCCGCTGCGGCAAATACCATTCGCTTCATGCCCTCTCTCCCTGTCCGGCAGCAAATCACCTGTCACCTTCTCTATACACGAAAATGCCGGACATGTGTCAAAAAAGCATGAACCGCGAGCATCCTTCCGTTGCCATTCCGGCATTTGCCTGCCAGCGGGTTTCCTGTATCCTCGTCACCGAGTTCGCAAGGGCAGGGTGGGCGATTCTGTGCTTTCGGGCCTGCCCCTGGCGTTGATAGGGGGACGGAACTTGAGCGATTGCATTCTCGCCGTTGATGCGATGGGGGGCGACGCGGGCCTGGACATGACCGTTCCGGGCGTGCGCATGGCGCTGGAGCGTCATCGGGATCTGCGCGTTCTGCTGTTTGGCGATGAGCAGCGCGTTCGTGCGCAATTGCGCGCCCTGCCGGAAGGTTTGCTGAGGCGCATCGAGGTGCGGCATGCGGATGTGGCCATTCGCATGGACGAGAAGCCCAGCCAGGCCCTGCGCAAGGGGCGGCGCGTGTCGTCCATGTGGAAAGCCATCGAGGCGGTGAAGAACGGCGAGGCCCATGCCGCGGTGTCGTCCGGCAACACCGGCGCGCTGATGGCGATGAGCGTGTTCGTGCTCAAGACCCTGCCGGGCATCAAGCGTCCGGCCATCGCCGGGCTGTGGCCCACCACGCGGGGGCAGTCCATCGTGCTGGATCTGGGCGCGACCATCGGCGCGGATGCCGAACAGCTGGTGGACTATGCCATCATGGGCGAGGCCATGGCGCGCGCCCTGCTGCATATCGAACAACCCTCGGTGGGGCTGTTGAACGTTGGCGTGGAAGAGATCAAGGGCGTGGAAGAGGTGCGCCGGGCGGGGCGCATCCTGCGCGAGGCGGCGCTGCCCATCCGCTATCACGGATTCGTGGAAGGCGACGACATCGCCAGGGGAACGGTGGATGTGTTCGTCACCGAGGGTTTCACCGGCAACATCGCGCTGAAAACGGCGGAAGGCACCGCGCGGCAGATCGCGAAGTTTTTGAGGGAGGAGCTGAACGCCACCTGGCTGACCCGGCTCGGCGCCCTGCTGGCAAGGCGTGCCTTCCGCCACCTGAAGGAAAAGCTCGATCCACGGGAAAGCAACGGCGGCATTTTCCTGGGGCTGAATGGCATCGTCGTGAAAAGCCATGGCGGGTCGGACGCCATAGGCTTCGCCAATGCGCTCACCCACGCGCACGAGGTGACGCGGCACAATCTCATTCGCAAGATCGTGGACGACCTGCGGGTGAAGAAGCTGATGTCCGGCCTGAAGGAGGAGGCCAACGCCAACGACCGCGATGCCGTGGCGGCAGCGGGACAAGGTGAGCGCAGCAGCGCCTGACGAGAAAAGGACTGAAGCTGGTCCGCGGCGTTTTTGTCGCGACGATCGTCGCGCCCAGACACCCTGCGTGTGCGAAAATTCAGGGCTGGCGACCGCCAGTGGCGAAAAATCTGGAACCGGTTTGCCTGTGCTGCGACGATCGTTGTCCGGAACGCCCTGCGTCTGCCTGACTCAGGCTGGCGACCGCCAGTGGCGAGGGTCTGCATCGGATATTTTGTGCTGCGTCGCTCGTTGTCCCGAACGCCCTGCGTCTGCCTGACTCAAGCTGGCGACCGCCAGTGGCGAGGGTCTGCATCGGATATTTTGTGCTGCTGTAAGGCGACGGAATTGGTGAGCAAAGAAGGGGGGAGGCGGGATTAGGCAGGAGAAGGCGGGATTAGGTGGGAAAAAGGCCGAAGAAACGGGCGGTTGTGGGAAGTTTAAGGGCGTCGGGAGGCGCCCTTTTCGTTTGACCAGGGCGGAGGGTGCGACACAATTCGTGACGCAGCCAGAGCGAACAAGGAGCGAACGCGAGGCGGTTTTGCTCACGAATTGTGTCGCACCGTGGAATAGCGAAAAGCGCGCGAAAAGGGCGGAAAATCAACAAGCAAAGGAGTGAAGGGACGGGCTGACGGCGGCGCGGAAAGTGGAACGTGGCGGACACTTTGCTCCGAGAGCGTTCCACTTTCGAATTGTTTGCCTAAAAACAAAGGGAAAAGAAATGTGCTTGGAAGCGGTAAGAACAAAATAAGAACATCGAAAAACCGCAACCGTAACGGGAGATGACCCCATTAATCCCAGCGGATGCCGGCGCGGTGACCGATGTCCTTGAGCGCCTCGATGACCTTGTTGGACTGCGTCGGGGTGAGCCAGTCGGGATCGTCCACGCCGGTGAGGCGGTGGACGAAACTCACCAGCGAGGCGGGGTTCGGGTCACGCCAGACGCCCTGGCGCTTCAGTTCGCCCCACAGCGCCCAGACCTTGCGCTGATGCGCGTGTTTCGCCGACGGGCGCCAGCGCCGGCCGCCACGGGAAGAACGGGCTGGACGGGCCTTGCCGGGGCGCCAGCCGCGGCGGCGGAATTCGGCCAGGACGCGCTCGATGGCCTCGTCGGAGAGATCCCGCGCAGAAGACGCGCCGGCAATGCGTTGCAACGCCGCGCGGTAGGTCTCCTCGTCCAGCCCCAGCTCCTTTTTCGCAATGTGCAGCCGCGCCAGCAGGGCACGGCGGCGGGGCGAAACGCGAGGCCTGGAAGCGGCTTTTGAAGCGGTGCTGGACATGGCTGCAAACCCGCTTTGAAAGGGGCGTGAGGGGATTGCGGCTCCCCTCACGTCAGGCATCTTCCTTCTCGGTGAAGAAGGGCTTCACCCAGAAATCCTCGCCGGCGGAGCCGACGGAAATGCCGGGCACGTCCGCCACGGCCTGCGGCTCCTCGCGGATGGCCTCGCGGTTGACCTCCTTGATGATGCGGATGAAGCGGGCCAGCCCGCGCTCCTCCAGCTCGGCGATGACGTCGATCTTGCGGCTGACGGTGACCTTCGGCGGACGCAGGCGCCAGCCGAACTCGCCGGCGGGCAGGCGCACCGTCTTGCTTTTGCCGGCGAGCTTGCGGCGATGGGCCGCGGCGAAGGCCTCCAGCCCGGCGACGAGGGCGTCGCGCTCTTCCTTCAGCGGCTGGCGGCGGGCCTCGTAACGCTCCTTCACCGCCGCCAGCTCGTCCTTCATGTCGGCGCTGATGCGCTCGATTTCGCGCTCGATTTCGCCGATGCGGGCGATGTGATCGTTGGCCTCGTCCCTGTCCTGGGGGACGGGAATGTTATGCAGCTTTTTCAGGCGTGGCATGGATTTTCTTCCCTCTTTTGGTGAACACGATGGCGCGGTGATACTCGCACCAGGAGCCACCGCCGGTGGGCGCGCCGCACCAGACCCACGCGCCCTTGCCTCCATCCACCCAGCGGCACATGCCCGGCTTGAGCTGCATGATGTCGGTGATGCCGCGGCGGGCGGACGCCGGAGCGGGCGCGGAGTGCTCCTGCTCCGGAGCAGACGCCGTCGGCATCGCTCTCGCCGGCGCCGGGCGCGGCTCGGGCCGATGGCGTTGCGCGCGCTGGAGCAAGCGCGAAGCCTGGCGCTGGCTGGCGCGTGCGGCACGTTGCCCGGGCCGGCGGCGCTCTCCCATGCGGTGGAGCTTGCCGATGACGGCGTTGCGCGTCAGCGTGAGGCCGTAGTGCCGGTTCAGGATGCCGGCAATCTGACTGGCGGTGCAGCCGCGGCGCCAGAGCCGCCGGAGAACGCGGGCAACACGGGGATGCCAGAGGGTGTTGCGCCGGGTGGTCATGCCGCGTCTCCCCCGTTTCCATTGTCGTTGTCATCCGCCTTGCCCGGGAGATGCCAGGAAGGGGGGTGATGCCAAGGTGAAAAGCCACGGGCACGGCGATGGTGGCGGCGTTGCCTGGGGCCGGGGAAGGTGGTGACGTTGGACGCCACACCGGCCGGGCGAGGTGCCGGTGGGGCCGAGGGGAGCGCGCCAGCACCGTCTTCCAGCGCGCGGGCCGTTTCGACGGCGTAGTCCAGCGTGTCAATGAGGCTCTTGAGCTCCTCGCCGGCAATGATGACCTGATCTCCCTCGATGGCATGAGCGCGGAGGGTGTCTGCGATGTTCTTCAGCAGGGCGGAGAGAGTGCATTG
>JALVFB010000281.1 GCA_027030295.1 Hyphomicrobiales bacterium | reverse complement strand
CGAGGCCCCGGCTTTCGCCGGGGTGACGAGCAAGCCGAGGAACAGGGCGCTTCCAATATTGACCGATGTGCAAACCGCGTGGAAGGCCTGCGAGCCCATCAGGCCGCGTGGCGCAGCAGAGATTGCAGGAAGCGCCCGGCCAGCTCGCGGGTGTGCGCGTCGCCCACCCGCTGCAACATGCCGGTGGCCTGCATCTTTTCCGCAACGCTCAGGTGATCGGTTTCGGCCAGCGTTTCCAGCACCAGCGCACCGAACCCGGGCAAACAGGCGCCCGGTTGCGCCACCTCCGGACCGCGGGCACGCGCCGCCAGCATCACCGCCAGCGCCAGCGCGTCGGCCCCGTGCGGCAGACCGGCGCGCGCCAGCGTCGTGCGCACCACGCCCAGCGAGGCATCAGGCTGCATGGCGGCGATCAGCCGCGCCGGTTTCGTGCGTGCAAGCCAGGCCAGCGCGTGCACCAGCACCGCCACATGCCCGGCGCAGGCCGCGCGCAACAATACCGCCGCCGTGAGTCTTCCACGGCGGGTCAGGAAGCGAAAGGCCGTATGCAGCTCTTCCTCCGTTTTCGCATCGGCGAGAATTTCCACCAGAGCCTGCTCTTCCAGATCGGAGGTCACCTCCACCGCCCGCCGGGCGCTGCGCCATTCGCTGCGGTTCATCACTTCCCGCAAGCGGCCGGAAACCACCTCCACATGCGCCAGACGCACTTCCAGCGGCAGGTCGGGCCGCGCCAGCAGGGCGGCGATCACCTCTTCGTCCTGGCGGAAGCGCACATAGGTCTGACGCGCCAGATCCGCGGGCAGAGAAGCATGGGCGTTTTCCAGCACCGCCGTCACCAGCGCGCGAATGCCGCTTTCCAGCGCCAGCGACACCACCTTCGGCGAAACATTCTCGCGTTCGCACAAGGCCCGCCGCCTTTTCAGATCGCCGGCGCGAAATATCGCTTCCTGGAGCAGCGGAGTCATGCAGGCGGCCCGGCGGATGAACGGGAGGGAAATGTCTTCCTCATCGCCGGCAATGGCGAACACCACTTCCGGATCCAGCTCCGGCGCGGTCATGGCCCGTTCCGCCAGATGCGCGCGCACCTCCCGCACGGGATGGCACGCCAGCCGCGCCAGCACCTGCATCACCAGTCGCCGTTCCTCCGGCGGCGTGGCCGGATCGTTCGCGAAGTCCAGGAGCTGATCCGCCAGCTTCCGGCAGGCCGCAACATCGCCGGTTTCCATCACCTGCTCGAAAACGGAAATGTCCAGCGGCGCCCGCCGCGCACGTCTTCTGATCGCCAACCAGGAAAACACCATCGCCTCACTCTTCACGCACGTTTCCTGCCGCCTGCCCCTGTGGCAGCCTTCGGAAAACACGGTAAACAGACATGGTTAAGGAAGTGTATCCGGTTCGGCGCGCGCCCCCTCCGGCGCGCCGCCTTGCCTTGCGCGGCGCATTCCGCTAGCCATCGGATGAACACGTTCGCAACGACCCGATCCACAGGAAGGCAGGAGACGGAGGATGAGCGAAGGGAAAACTCCCGACAAGGCGCAACTGAGGGTGCATGACAAGGAGCTGGAGCTGGACGTGCTGCACGGCAGCATGGGGCCCGACGCCATCGACGTGCGCAATCTCTACCGCCAGGCGGGCGTGTTCACCTTCGATGTCGGCTATACGTCCACCGCGTCGTGTGAATCGAAAATCACCTTCATCGACGGCGAGAAGGGCGTGTTGCTCTATCGCGGCTATCCCATCGAGCAGCTGGCGCGCTATGGCGATTATCTGGAAACCTGCTACCTGCTGCTCTATGGCGACCTGCCGACGCAGGAGGAGCGCGAGCGCTTCGAGCACGAGATCACGCGCCACACCATGGTGCACGAGCAGATCTCGTCGTTCTTCCGCGGCTTCAGGCGCGACGCGCATCCCATGGCCATCATGGTCGCCGTCGTCGGCGCCCTTTCCGCCTTCTATCACGACAGCACCGACATCAACGACCCCTATCAGCGCGAGGTGGCGACAAGGCGCATCATCGCCAAGGTGCCGACGCTGGCGGCCATGGCCTACAAGTATTCGCTGGGCCAGCCCTTCATCTATCCGCGCAACGACCTGGATTACGCCAGCAACTTCATGCGCATGTGTTTCGCGGT
>JALVFB010000280.1 GCA_027030295.1 Hyphomicrobiales bacterium | reverse complement strand
TGCTGCTGTTCGGCCTCTTGATGGTGGTCATCATGGTGTGGAAGCCGCGTGGTCTCGTCGGCTCGCGCACGCCCACCATCTTCCTGGGCAAGGAGAAGAAGGCCATTTCGCGTGAATACGTCGGGGAGGGCAGCGGATGAACACGACGCCGATCCTCACCGTGGAGCACATGACCATGCGCTTCGGCGGCCTGGTGGCCATCGACGACCTGTCCTTCGTCGCCGAGCGCGGGCACATCACCTCCATCATCGGCCCCAACGGCGCCGGCAAGACCACGGTGTTCAACTGCATCACCGGCTTCTACAAGCCCACCACCGGGCGGCTGACGCTCACCCACGAGGACGGCGCCACCTTCCTGCTGGAGCGGCTGGACGACTTCCGCATCAACCAGCATGCGAAGGTCGCGCGCACCTTTCAGAACATCCGCCTGTTCACCGGCATGACGGTGCTGGAAAACCTGCTGGTGGCGCAGCACAACATGCTCATGCGCGCATCGGGCTATTCGTTGCTGGCGGTGCTGCTGCCCAACGTTTACCGGCCGAAGGAAAAGGAGGCGGTGGAGCTGGCCAGATACTGGCTGGACAAGACGGGTCTGCTGTCGCACGCCGACGAACCGGCCGGCAGCCTGCCCTATGGCGCGCAGCGCAGGCTGGAGATCGCGCGCGCCATGTGCACGAAGCCCAAACTGCTCTGCCTGGACGAGCCGGCGGCCGGCCTGAACCCGAAGGAATCCGATGAACTCAACCAGTTGCTGGTTTCCATCCGGGATGACGAGGGCATATCCATCCTGCTCATCGAGCACGACATGGGCGTGGTGATGAAGATTTCCGACCGCATCGTGGTGCTGGACTACGGCAAGAAGATCGCCGAGGGCACGCCGCAAGAGGTGCGCAACGACCCGGCGGTGATCGCCGCCTATCTGGGCGTGGAGGACGAGGAAGCGGCCGCGGCCGCGGGAGGCGCGCAATGAGCGATTCCCCGCCCATCCTCCAGGTGCGGAACGTCGATGCCTTTTATGGCCACATCCAGGCCCTGCGCGGCGTGTCGATGGACGTGCACTATGGCGAGATCGTCACCATGATCGGCGCCAACGGCGCCGGCAAGTCGACGCTGATGATGACCATTTTCGGCCGCCCGCGGGCGAAGAACGGCCGCATCGTCTTCGACGGCCGCGACATCACCGACGAGCCGACGCATCACATCGCCCGCATGGGGCTGTCGCTGGTGCCGGAGGGCCGCCGCATCTTCCAGCGCATGACGGTGCTGGAAAACCTGCAACTGGGCGCCGAGCTGGCCGCCGACAGCCACTTCGACGACGACCTGGCCTTCGTCTATTCGCTCTTTCCCATTCTCGAGAAGCGTCAGGATCAGCGCGCCGGCACCCTTTCCGGCGGCGAGCAGCAGATGCTGGCCATCGCCCGCGCGCTCATGGGCCGCCCGCGTTTCCTGATGCTGGACGAGCCATCGCTGGGCCTGGCCCCGCTGCTGGTGAAGCAGGTGTTCGAGGTGCTGAAGGAACTCAACGAGAAGCACAACATGACCATCTTCCTGGTGGAGCAGAACGCCTTTCACGCGCTGAAGCTGGCGCATCGCGGCTATGTGCTGGTGAACGGCCGGGTGACCATGACCGGCACCGGCGAGGAGCTGCTGGCGAAGGAGGAGGTGCGCGCCGCCTACCTGGAGGGAGGGCTGTAGTCATGCCGATGCCGTCCTGGCTCTATGAAGGCTCGCTGTGGGTGTTCCTGTTGCTGAATGTTTTCATCGGCGGCGGCGCGGCGTTCCTGGCCGGACGCGCGCTGGCGCTGAAATGGCGGCCGCTGTGGCAGCCGTTCGTGTTCATGATCCTGCTCGCCGCCGCCGTGCGCTTCCTGCATTACGCGCTGTATCAGGAAGTGTTCCTGTCGTTGAACAATTACATCGTCGATTATCTCACCATGGTCATCGCCGCGCTGCTCGGCTACCGCCTTACGCGGGTGAAGCAGATGGTCACGCAATATTACTGGTTGTATGAGCGCGCCGGCCCCTTCCACTGGCGCGAGAAGCGCGCCGGGTAGGGCGTATGCAACCACTTTTCTGTCTTGTCGGCTTCCCGGCGGGGATGCGCGATCGCCCTCGCATGAATGGATGATGGCGGG
>JALVFB010000279.1 GCA_027030295.1 Hyphomicrobiales bacterium | reverse complement strand
CCCTCGTCGTCCCCGCCACTTCCCTCGTCATCCCCGCGAAGGCGGGGATCCATCGCTGAATCAGTGAGTTGCTGGATTCCCGCTTTCGCGGGAATGACGAATTTGGGGAACCTTTTGAAGCTTTCTTGGACATGAGTGGGCTATCGCCGGCATGACGGAGAAATTTTCCAACAGTGTCGTGTAGCGTGCCTTTTGCCTCAACATGGGATTGGCGCAACGACGCATCAAGAAGCGAAAAGCCCGCCGGCAATGGTGCCGGCGGGCCTGTTCGCGTCGAAGATGGATGAAGATCACTTCTTCATCATCTTCTTGAACTCGTCGTAATACATGTATTTGCCGTCGTGCCAGATGTAGACGACATAGCCCGGCAGGGTCACGTCACCCTTCTCGTTGAAGGACAGCTCGCCCAGCACGGTCTTGAACTTGCCCTTGTGCAGGGCTTCCGTCACCTTGGCCGGATCAACCGTCTTGGCCTGATCGGCGGCCTGCTTCCACGCCTGCACCGCGGCATAGGTGTAGAGCACGTAGCCCTCCGGGTTCACCCCCGCGGCCTCGAACTTCTTCACGACTTCCGCCGCCGCCGGGCTCTTGCGCGGATCGGGCGAGAAGGTCATCAGCGTGCCCTCGCCGGCCGGGCCGGTGATGGCCCAGTATTCCTGGGTGACCAGCGCGTCGCCGGACATCAGGCGGGTCTTCATGCCCTGATCGCGCATCTGGCGCACGATCAGGCCGGCCTCGGTGTGATAGCCACCGAGATACAGCACGTCGATCTTGTTCTTCTTCAGCTTGGAAACCAGTGCCGAGTAGTCCTTCTCGCCGGCGGTGTAGGAGCCATACATGACCTCCTTCTTGCCCAGCTCGTTGAAGCGCTTGCGCATCTCGTCGGCCAGGCCCTTGCCGTAGGCGGTCTTGTCGTGGAAGATCGCCACCCGCGCGTTCGGGAACTCCTTGGCGATGAACTCGGCCGCCGTCTTGCCCTGCTGGTCGTCACGACCGCAGACGCGGAACACGTTCGGCCCGCCTTCGTCGGTCAGCTTCGGGTTGGTGGAGGCCGGCGAGATCATCACCACGCCTTCTTCCATGTAGACCTTCGAAGCCGGAATGGACGAGCCGGAGCAGAAATGACCGGCCATGAACACGACGCCATCACCCACCGCCTTGTTGGCCACGGCCACCGCCTGCTTCGGGTCGCAGGCGTCGTCATAGACCTTGCCCTCGATCTTGTTGCCCAGCACGCCACCGGCGGCGTTGATGTCCTTCACCGCCATCTCGAAGCCGGCCTTCATCTGCGCGCCGAAGCTGGCGTATTGACCGGTCATCGGGCCGGCGGTGCCGATCTTCACCGTATCGGCCTGCGCCGCGCCGGCCATGGCGAAGGCCGCCACCGCGGCAGCCAACATCAGTTTCTTCATGGTCCAGAACCTCCCTCTAGATGTGTCTCGCGTTGTTCGCCGCAGGAAACGCGGCCTTTCGGCGAGCCCCCGCTTTGGGCAGGAGTTGCAAGCCCGCGCCACAGAGCGCAGACTTACGCTACACTAAAATGCCCCCGACCCGCTGACAAGGGGGAAAGCGCGTTCCATTCGTCAGGGTAAACGCGCGCAATTCGTTGCAAATGCCGCGAAATACGCTCAGGCCGTCTTCTCCAGCGTGCGCACGCCCTCGTCCGTGGCCACCAGCGCGACCGACGCGATGCCGACGAACAGCCCCTGCTCCACCACGCCCGGAATGCGCCCGAGCTTGCCGGCCAGCTTTTCGGGGCTTGTGATGTGGCCCAAGTGGCAGTCCACGATCAGGCCGCCGTTGTCGGTGATGAATCGCTCACCGTCCTTCTCGCGGATCACCAGATCGCCGCCCATGCCCAGCTTGTCGATGGCGCGGCGCATCTTCAGGATGGTGGCGCCGGCGCCGAAGGGCAGGATTTCCACCGGCAGCGGGAACTTGCCGAAGGTTTCCGCCGTCATGGCCTTCGACGCATCGGCGATGACCACCATCTTCCGCGAGCTGGAGGCGACGATCTTCTCGCGCGTCAGCGCGCCGCCGCCCCCCTTGATGAGCACCAGCGGGCCTTCGAGGATTTCATCCGCGCCATCCACCGTCACGTCCAGCTCCGGCGTCTCGTCCAGGGTGGAGAGCGGGATGCCCAGGCTTCGCGCGCGCTCCTCCGAGGCGACGGAGGTGGGCACGCACACGACGTTCAGCCCCTCCTTCACCCGCGCGCCCAGCGCGTCGATGAAGTAATTGGCCGTGGAGCCGGTGCCCAGCCCCACCTTCATGCCGTCCCCGATGTGGTCCAGCGCCGCGATGGCGGCGGCCTTCTTCTGTTCCTCGATGGACATCTTCTCCCCTCTCGGATCCGGTTTTTCGTGCCGTCCGAGCTATAGCGGCAATCGCGATTTCGCACCAGACTCGCAAGCCAATTCCATGATGCGAAACGGGCATTCATTTGACGGACATCAAGAACCTTACCGCTCTTTCATGAAATAGTGTTCATCCGAAAGAGGGGGTGGCGAGGAATCGCCCGCCCATGACGCGAGGGGAACCTTCCTGAACGCCATGGGCAGGCCTGCTTGAACCGGCTGAACAATCAAGAGGCCTGTCATGATAACCGGCAATATCAGGAAACGCCTGCCGGCCGCGTTGGCCGGAGTGGCCTTGTTGTGTCTTGCCGCCACGACAAGCGCCGTGGCCGCCGACAAGAAAATGAAACCGGACCCGCAGAAGGCCCGGTTCGAAAAGGTATCGAAGGAACTGGCCGAGAAGAAGGGCTGCCTGAGCTGCCACGAGGGCATCGAGACCATCCGCGAGGAAGGCTCCGAGATGCTCCAGCAGATCAGGGACCTGGGCAAGAGCGTCGGCGATCCGGAAGGTTGCGTCGTCTGTCACGGCGGCAACCCGAAGGCGACGACGAAGGCCGAGGCGCACAAGGGGGCGCCGAAGGACGTCGGGCCGGAGGTCTTCTATCCCGATCCCGGTTCGGTGTGGATCGCCGACAAGACCTGCGGGCAATGCCACGCCGACTATGCCTATCGGCTCAAGCGCGCCCTTATGAACACCGAGGCCGGCAAGCTGCAGGGCAACCTGCACACCTGGGGCATTCCGGAAGTGCGGAACTACAATGTGCCCTGGGGCAACTACGACGTGAAGGACACCGACGGCCAGGAGCCACAGGTGGGCACCGACGCCTACAAGAAATACATGCTGGCCATGATCGCGGCCTTCCCCAAGCAGTTCCCGAAGGAACTGAAGATGGTGCCGCAGCCTTCCGTCGAGGAGATCGAGAAGGACCCGAAACTGGCCGGCTTCACCTATTCGCGCCAGCAGTGCCAGCGTTGCCACGTTGGCGTGCGCGGGCGTGAGAAGCGCGGCGACTATCGTGGCATGGGCTGCTCCGCCTGCCATATCCCCTACAGCAACGAGGGATATTACGAGGGTGGCGACCCCACCATCGACAAGAAGCAGCACGGCCACATGCTGGTGCACCGCATCCAGGGCACCCGCGAGGCCAAGGTGGAGGTCAACGGGCTGACCTATTCCGGCATCCCGGTGGAAACCTGCAACCACTGTCACAACCGAGGCAAGCGCATCGGCGTGACCTATCAGGGCCTCATGGAGTTCCCCTACGGCTCGCCGTGGAACGCCTCCGGCAAGAAGCAGCCCAAGCTGCACACCAAGAAGTACCTGTTCATCTCCGACGACCTGCACCATCAGATCAAGAGCCGGCCCGAGAATCCCAAGGGCGGCCTGTTGTGCCAGGACTGCCACACCACCATCGACATGCATGGCGACGGCAACATCTTCGGCACCACGCTGGCGCAGGTGGAGATCGAGTGCCAGGACTGCCACGGCACGACGAAGAAGTTCCCGTGGGAGCTGCCGCTTGGCTACTCGGAGGAATTCGGCAAGAAGCTGCCGCAGACCCCGCGCGGTCTGACCAAGGAGCTGCTGCCCGAAACCGAGGCCTTCGCCACCAAGTATGATCCGAAGGACGGCTACCTGCTCACCGCCCGCGGCAACCCCTTCGGCAACGTGGTCAAGGACGGCGACAAGGTCATCCTCCATTCGGCCACGGGGCTGGACTTCCAGGTGCCGCTGCTGAAGGCCATCAAGCAGAAGGGCACGTGGAAGAGCATGGACGCCGAGGTCGCCATGGACAAGGTGGCCGCGCACAACGACAACCTGGAGTGCTATGCCTGCCATGCCTCCTGGGTGCCGCAGTGCTATGGCTGCCACGTCAAGGTGGACTATTCCAAGGGCAAGATGGACACCGACTGGGTGGCCAACGGCAACACGCATGACAAGCACGGCCAGACCAAGGAAAGCCCGCTGGGCACCCATGGTCTGAAGAGCCCGGGCAAGGTCATGGAGACGCGCTCCTACCTGCGTTGGGAAGACCCGGTGCTGGGCATCAACGGCGAAGGCCGCGTCACTCCGCTCATGCCGGGTTGCCAGGTGGTCTACACGGTCATCGACCGCAAGGGCAAGGTGATCGTCAACAACAAGATCGCCACCTCGCCCGACGAGCAGAAGGAGCTGGGTCAGAGCCGCACGCCGCTGGCCATCGACATGGCCCCGGTGCAGCCGCACTCGGTGCAGCGCAAGGCCCGCACCTGCGAAAGCTGCCACAACAATCCGAAGGCCATGGGCTATGGCATCGGCGGCGGCGTCTTCCAGGCGCGGTATACCGAGAACATCGTCGAGGATCTGATCGATCAGCGCACGGGCAAGCCCATCCCGAAGCAGTATCAGATCCAGATCCAGGCGATCCCGCAGCTGGACTTCGACTGGTCGACCATCATCAAGGACGGCCAGCAGGTGCAGACCGTCGGCACGCACTGGCCGCTGTCCCGCGCCCTGCCGGAGGACAAGCGCAAGGGCATCGAACGGGTCGGCCTGTGCATGGGTTGCCACCGCAACATGAGCAACGAGAAGCTCTGGGCGGCGGTCAACACGCCCGGACGGCTCACCGACAAGCAGCACATAGAGCTGATGAACAAGATGTTCCAGGTCTATGCGCAGCAGAAGAAGGGCCAGAAGAAGTAACGGCCTGACGACACGATGACCGGGAGCGGGCGAACCTGCCCGCTCCCTTCCCTCCATCCTCCACGCGTCTTTCCAAACACCATCCCGGCCCCCGGTTGACCAATGGCAAGGAAGCGTCCCGCGTTCGGGCGCAAGCTTTCACCAGGGACCGGCCGACGGAGGAACAGTGATGAAAGCGAATCAAGGCGGCCTGACCCGGTTGACGCTGCTGGCCGCTTGCCTGGCGGCCGCGGCGGCACCGGCTTTGGCCGGAGATGCGGCCAAGGATGCCTCTCCCATACCGGATCTGCGCGAGATGGAAGCCGTCGCCCGCGGTCTGAAGGCCGGCGCATCTCCTTCCGCCGGCGCCCTGCCCTACACGCCAAAGCCCGGCGCGCACAACCCGGCCAATCCGCACCTGAACCTGCCGCCGGAGAAATTGCTGCTGGTGGCCTTGCAGCACCTCTCGGAGGGACGTCCGGCACAGGCCATGCAGACGCTCGACATGGCCATCGCCAAATATCCGGATCATCCCAAGCTGCGCGGCGTGCGTGCGTCCCTGCACTTGCAGCACAAGCGCTATGCCGACGCCCTGGCCGATCTGGAGGTGGCGCTGAAATCCGCGCCGGACGACCCGCTGCTGCTGGTCAACCGGGCGCAGGCATATCGCGGTTTCAAGCGCAATGACGAAGCCCTGGCCGACCTCGACAGGGCCATCGAGAAGAAGCCCGATTTCATCGGCGCGCTGTTCAACCGCGGCGCCCTGCTCTTCGAAATGAGGAAATACGACAAGGCGCTCAAGGACTTCGAGAAGGTGGCGACGCTCGACCCGCACCTGCCCGCCGCGCGCTTCAACATTGCCATGACGCTCGATGCATTGGGCCGCCGGAAGGAAGCCATGAAGGAACTAGAGGACTTCCTGAAGGTGGCGAAACATCAGGGCTGGCGCACGGTGGCGCTGAAACAGCTGAACAACTGGCGCAGGCAGGCCGGTCTGCCGCCACTGGAGATAAAACCCGCTGCCGCAACCCCGGCGCCAGAAGCCGGAGCGAAGAAAAAATCCGCACAAGGGGCGCAAGCGCAATGAAATTCCTCCTGCGACGGTCCGCCAGTTCGCGGAAAGAACGCAGCCCCTCCACCGGGGCCACGTCGATTGTCCTCCTGCTGCTGACGGCGCTGGCGTTGCCATCGCTCCCCGCACAAAGCGCATCGCTCCAGCCTGCGGCACGGCAGGAACAAGGAAAGCAGGAAAAGGCGGCGCTGGACATGTTCCTGCGCCTGCTTGCGGAAACCGGCGTCCGGATAAGCCTGCCGCCCGCCTACCGGCCCATGCCGGCGCCCGCCATGACCGACCTGCCCTGGAGCTTCGACCGCGCCTGGCGCCATCCGGAGGATCTCGTCGAGGTGCGCGTGATGGTGCGGCCGCTGGCGCGCATGGAGATCGACTACGACGACCCGCACAGCGCCGCGCCCAACCCCGAGCACGTGCATCCGCTGGTGTTCCAGAGCCTCATCGACAATCTTTCCGCCGCCGGCAGTACCACCCCCAGCCGCACTTTTCCCGTTGAAAAGGCGAAGAAGCTTTTCAATGCCGACTGGGCGGCCATGGCCGCCTTCGCTCCCGACCCGGCGGTGAACACGAAGCACAGGGAGGCCATGTTGCTGGCCGTGCACAAGAAGAGGCAGGGTGACGTGTTCGCGCTGTTTCTGTTCAGCCAGCCGGATAAGGCAAAAAGGGAGATCAACCGCCTGCTGTCCATCGTGCGCTTCATCGACGCCGTGCCGCGAGAGCAACTGGCGCGCGAGAAGGCCGCGGCCAAACGCGCCCGCCAGGCGTGGCTGAAGGAGGCCGGCCAGACCATCCACTGCGTGCCGCCGGAAGACGCCCGCCTCATCACCCGCAAGCCGGATTGACCGACTGGCGCCGGAAGGCCCACACGCTCCCTATTTCCCCAGGCCGCCAAGGCAGACGTATTTCAGCTCCGTGAATTCCTCCACCCCATGCCTGCCGCCTTCGCGGCCAAGGCCCGATTCCTTCACCCCGCCAAAGGGCGCCACCTCCGTGGAGATGATGCCGCGATTCACGCCGACAATGCCATATTCCAGCGCCTCCGAGACGCGCACCACGCGCCCCACGTCCCGCGCGTAGAAATAGGCCGCCAGGCCATAAGGCGTGTCGTTGGCCAGGCGAATGGCCTCCTCCTCCGTCATAAAGCGCATCAACGGCGCCACCGGACCGAAGATCTCCGTACGCGTCAGGTCCATCTCCGGCGTGATGTCGCATAATACGGTGGGCTCGTAGAACGTGCCGCCCAGTTCATGCCGCCTGCCTCCGGTCAACACCCGCGCGCCCTTTTCCGTCGCGTCCGCCACCAGCCGCTCCACCTTCGCCAGCGCCTCTTCGTTGATGAGCGGTCCCTGTGCCACGCCCTCCTCGCTGCCCACACCCACCTTCAGGCTCTTCACCGCTTCCGCCAGCTTCTCCGCGAAGGCGTCATACACCCCCGCCTGCACCATGATGCGGTTGGCGCACACGCAGGTCTGCCCCGTGTTGCGATACTTGCTCGCCAGCGCCCCTTCCACCGCCGCGTCCAGATCGGCGTCGTCGAAGACGATGAACGGCGCATTGCCGCCCAGCTCCAGCGACACCTTCTTCACCGTGTCCGCGCACTGACGCATCAAGAGCTTGCCCACCTCCGTCGAGCCGGTAAATGTCAACATCCGCACGTCCGGACTGGCAGTGAGCACGCCACCAATGGTCGGCGCATCGCCGGTGATGACATTGAACACGCCCGCCGGAATGCCCGCCCGCGCCGCCAGCTCGGCCAGCGCCAGGGCGGAAAGCGGCGTGTCCTCCGCCGGCTTGACGACAATGGCGCAGCCCGCCGCCAGCGCCGGCCCGGCCTTGCGCGTGATCATGGCGTTGGGGAAGTTCCACGGCGTGATCGCCGCCACCACGCCCACCGGCTGGCGCAGCACATGAATGCGCGCGTCCACGAACGGGCTGGGCACGATCTCGCCATACAGCCGCTTGCCCTCCTCCGCCGCCCATTCGATGAAGCTCGCGCCATAAGTTACCTCGCCGCGCGATTCGGCCAGCGGCTTGCCCTGCTCGGCGGTCATGATGACGGCCAGGTCCTCGGCATTTTCAATGATCAGGTCATGCCACTTGCGCAGCACTTGCTGACGGTCCTTGGCCGAAAGGGCCGCCCAGGCCGGCTGCGCCGCCTTCGCCGCGGCGATGGCGCGCTCCGCCCCTTCCGCGCCCAGGTCGGGCACGTGCGCCAGTACCTCGCCGGTAGCCGGGTTGGTCACGGCGAAGGTTCGCGTGCCCGTCACCCACGCGCCATCGATGAAACTCGCCTCGCGGAGAAGCTCCGGATCCTTCAATACGGACGTGAGCGGGCTGGACAA
>JALVFB010000278.1 GCA_027030295.1 Hyphomicrobiales bacterium | reverse complement strand
CCGCATGATCTCGGAGTGGTTCCCGGCGAAGACGGTGGGCCTGGCGGAAGGCATCTATGGCGGCTGGGGCAACTTCGGCTCGGCGGCGGCGGCCATGACCCTGCCCGCCATCGCGCTCGCCTTCGGCGGCGAGAACGGCTGGCGCTGGGCCATCGCCCTTTCCGGCGTCATCGCCATGATCTACGGCGCCTTCTACTTCTTCGCCGTGTCCAACACGCCGAAAGGCTCCACCTATTTCCGCCCGAAGAAGACCGGCGCGCTGGAGGTCACCTGTCCGCGCGACTTCTGGCTGCTGCTCATCATGAAGGCGCCGCTGGTGCTGGCGCTGGGGCTGCTGGTGTGGAAGCTGGGCCAGGCCAACCTGAAGGTGCTGCCGGCCTGGCTGGAGTGGACGGCCTATGCCGTGCTCGTCGGCCTCTACCTGTGGCAGGCATATCACATCTGGGAAATCAACCGGCACGTCTTCGAGAAGGAAGTGCCGGAGCTCGACCGCTATGACTTCCGCCAGGTGGCCGCACTGGACATCGCCTATTTCGCCACCTTCGGCTCGGAGCTGGCGGTGGTGTCCATGCTGCCCAAGTTCTTCGCCGACACCTTCGGCCTGTCCATCGTCACCGCCGGCCTGCTGGCCTCGTCCTATGCCTTCATGAACCTTCTGGCGCGCCCCGCGGGCGGGCTGATCTCGGACAAGTTCGGTCGGCGCGGGAGCCTGATGGTACTGCTCGCTGGTCTGGCGCTGGGCTATCTCGGCATGAGCACCATCGACTCCAACACCTGGCTGCCGCTGGCGGTGGCGCTGACCATGCTGTGCTCCTTCTTCGTGCAGTCCGGCGAGGGCGCGGTGTTCGCCATGGTGCCGCTGATCAAGCGCCGCCTGACGGGCCAGATCGCCGGCCAGGTGGGCGCCTATGGCAACGTCGGCGCGGTGGTGTTCCTCACCGTCTTCTCCTTCGTCACGCCGCAGGTGTTCTTCCTGTTCATCGGCGCCTGCGGCCTGGTGGCGCTGCTGGCGGTGTGGGCCTTCCTCAAGGAGCCGAAGGGCCACATGGCCGAGGTGCTGCCCGACGGCACGGTGGAGCTGATCAAGGTGGAGTGAGGCGGGGGCTGTTCCTTCTTCCTTCCCGACACACCCCGCACCAGGCCCGGGCCTTGCGCCCGGGCCGCCTCCGTCGAAAAACCGAGTGGAAAACGAGCGAATCATGAGCAAGCCCGCCATCGACATCGGCCAGCATTCGGAAAAGGGGCCGAAGGAGACGAACGACGACTCCTTTGGCGTCCTCATTCCCCAACCGCCCCTTTGTGAAACGAAGGGGCTGGCCATGGCCGTGGCCGATGGCATGAGCTCCTGCGCCCAGCCCAAGGTGGCCTCGGAAACGGCGGTGAAGAGCTTCCTCGAGGACTACTACGCCACGCACGAAAGCTGGAGCGTGGAAACCTCGGTCTCGCGCGTGCTCACCTCCGTCAACCGCTGGCTCTATGGCCAGGGCGCCGCCGAAACCGGCCACGGGCTGGTCACCACCTTCACCGGCGCGGTGCTCAAGGCCGGCGTGCTGCACGTCTTTCACGTGGGCGATTCGCGTCTCTCCCTGCTGCGTGGTGGCGAGCTGCGCCCGCTCACCCGCCTGCACCGCATCACCATCGGCGAGAAGAAGGACTATCTGTCGCGCGCGCTGGGCATCGACGTGGCGGTGCGGGTGGAGCACCGCGAGGTGCCGGTGGAGGCGGGCGACGTGCTGGTGTTCACCACCGACGGCGTGCATGACGTGCTCAAGGACGCCGACATCGTGCGCCTGATCGAGGAGCATGGCGACGACCTGAACGCGGCGGCGAAGGCCATCTGCGAGGCGGCGCTGGCAGCGGGATCGGACGACAACGTCACCTGCCAGATCGTGCGCATACATGATCCCGGCGTGCCGGACGAGCACGCCTGGCACAGGCGGCTGGCGGCGCTCCCCTTTCCGCCACCGCTGGAACCCGGGCAGGTGCTCGACGGCCTGCAGATCGTGCGCGAGCTGCACGCCTCCTCGCGCTCGCAGGTGTATCTGGCGCGCGACACCGAGGCCGACCAGCTCGTGGTGGTGAAGACCCCCTCGCCCAACTTCGAGGACGATCCGGCCTTCATTGAGCATTTCATGCGCGAGGAATGG
>JALVFB010000277.1 GCA_027030295.1 Hyphomicrobiales bacterium | reverse complement strand
GCGATGGCTGGGCGGTGGCTTTCGTGCGCTATTCGCGCCGCTATGTGTCGGATGAACGCACGGCCAGAAACGCCCGCCGCGGACTGTGGCGGGGACGGTTCATCATGCCGGCCCTCTGGCGGCGCATGAACATGAAACGGCGGCATTCCCGCTGGCGCTGATTGCCATGACGGCTATCGCGCCGCCTCGGCACGCTTCAGCTCGGCGTCGATGACTTTCCTGAATTCCTCGATGCCGCGCCGCCCCTCCACCTTGCGGCCATTGATGAAGAAGGTCGGCGTGGATGCCACCTTGAAGTCGCGGCTGGCGTTGCGCGCGCTGTTGATGATGGCCTGGGCCAGCTTGCGATCGCTCTGGCAGGCCTCGAATTGCTTGTCGTCCATGCCCGCCATGCGCATGATCTTCAGCAGCCCCTCGCGGGGGTTTTGCGCCCATTCGCGCTGGGTCTTGAAAATGGTGTCCAGCAGCGCGTGATATTTCTCCGGATCGTTGCCGGCAGCGCAGCGGGCCAGCATGAAGGCCGCCAGCGCCACCTGATCCAGCGGAAACTCGCGGAAGATGAAGCGCGCCTTGCCGGTGTCCACGTATTCCTTCTTGATCAGCGGCCATTCGCTGATGTGGAAATCGGCGCAATGCGGGCAGGTGGCGGAAGCATATTCGTAGATGGTGATGGGCGCGTCATCCTTGCCCAGCGCCATGTCCGGCACCAGCGGCGGCTTCGCCAGCAGATTCGATGGAAAATACTCCGGCTTTTCCTGGCCTGCCGGAATTTCCTCTTTTGCCGTTTTTTCCTGCTTCGCCTGGCTGGCCGGTTTTTTCTCACTCGAGCATCCCGCCAGTCCGGCCAGCGCCAGCCCCGAAAGGGCCAGCTCCCCGAACCGCCGACGACTCATGCCGCCTTCAAGCATTTTGTGCATTCCGCTGTTCTCCCGTGGTTGTCGCTGTGATCACGTATCGGTTTCGGAACCGGCCGCGGCGGCTTTCCGCGCGATTCCTTCGGCCATGCGCGCCAGTGATGCGCGCAAATCCTCGTCGCGCACTCTCTCCAGTCCCCGGCGTAGCGCCGTCAGCAGGGCCTCGTCCGGCGGTGGCAGGGAGGGGCCATCATCGGGCCACGTCGCATCTTTCGCGGTCTTGTTCAGCGGCGCCTGCATCAGCTTCACGCGCCCGATTGCCGGGCCACCGAAATGGTCATTGATGCGCTCCATCAGCACCGGCTCCATCATCTGCACCTCCAGCGCCCGCGCCGGCGCCACGCGCAATGTCAGCGTTGCCGGGCCGGGGCCGGCGCGGCGCACCGCTTCCGGCCTGGCGAAGGCCGCCACTTCCGGGCACAGCGCGTCCCACACCCGCACGAGCTCGGCCATCAGCGGCCCGCCATGGCGCGAAAATGCCTTGCCGGCCACCTTGTCGAAAAGTTGTCCGATACGCTTTGCCATTCACCGTTTACCGTTGGCGATTCCTAACGGATTATTGCCGCTTGCGCCCCGGCGGGCCAATGATGTTTTTGTCATTTGCGCATCACATGGACAAGCCGAATCCGCATGAATGCGATCACGAATAAATTGCTGGCCTGGTATGCCCGCCATGGCCGCGTCCTGCCATGGCGGGCGAGGGCAGGGGAGCGACCCGATCCGTATCGCGTCTGGTTGTCCGAAATCATGCTCCAGCAAACCACCGTGGCCATGGTGCGCAAGCGCTTCGATGCCTTCGTGCGCCGCTGGCCGACGGTGCGGGCGCTGGCCGATGCGCCGCGCCAGGAGGTGCTGGCCGCCTGGGCGGGGCTGGGCTATTACGCGCGGGCGCGCAACCTGCACAAGTGCGCGCAGGTGGTGGCGCACGAGCTGGGCGGCGAATTTCCGCGCACGCCGCAGGAGCTGCGCAAGCTGCCGGGCATTGGCGATTATACCGCCGGGGCCATTGCGGCGATTGCTTATCAACATCCGGCGGTGGCCATGGACACCAACGCCGAGCGTGTCATCGCGCGGCTGTTCGCCGTTGAACAACCGCTGCCCGAATGCAAGGAGACACTGCGCCGCCATGCCGAGGCGCTGCTGCCGAAGGGGGCGCCGGGCGCCTTCGCCCAGGCCCTGATGGATCTGGGCGCGGAGATCTGCACCGCGCGCCAGCCGGCCTGCGCCTTGTGCCCGCTCGCG
>JALVFB010000276.1 GCA_027030295.1 Hyphomicrobiales bacterium | reverse complement strand
CGGATCGGGGCGCGGAATGTGGCGGTGCTGGTGACAGCCGATCGAGCGGTTTGGGCGCGATGGCCTCGTCCGCGCCCATTTCCGCCTGCCAGCGCAGCCAGAACAGAGCCGCGTCGCGCGCCGATATGTCCTGCTTGCCGGACAATGCTGCGCTTCTCCACCGGTTTGATGATGACTAGGTGGCATTATGAAGTGTGGGGAGATTTCGGGCAACGCGAAAGGTGGAAAACCACCCGGCTCCATTTCTCCTCCGTCATTCCGGCGCAGACCGGAATCTCGTGCCGCAGTCTCATGATACGGTATTGCGTAATGTCTGACCGGTGAAACTGCCCCGCGCCCCCACCCAAGCCCTTGTTTTTCATGATTTGGGGGTTGGGTGGGGGCGCGGGGCGGTGGGTGGTCATTTATGCATTATAGTATGAGTCCGTTGCACGAACCCCCGGCTTGCGCCGGGGTGACCTGGAAATTCTCATGCCGGATTGTGTTCGCTGCGGATGAAGCGGCGGCCGGCGGCGGCGGCTTCCTCCACCGCCGCTTCCGGCGCCAGCGCGCCGCGCAGCTCCACCAGCCGCACCAGCATCGGCAGGTTGGCCCCGGTCAGCAGCCAGGCCGGGCGGTGGCGCTTCATCTCCGCCAGCGCCAGGTTGGCCGGGGTGCCACCGAACAGGTCGGAGAGAAACACCAGCCCGTCCGTGGCCGGCATCATGGCGCGCAGATCGCCAATGAGCGCACGCAGGCGGGCGCGGGTGGTGGCCAGCGGTTCGTCGGCGGGAATGGAAAGGGCCACAACCAGCGGCTGTGGCCCCATGAGGTGTTCCAGCGCCTTTTTCAGCTCCACGGCCAGGTCGCCATGGCTGATGATGATCATGGCGAAGGTGGCATGCGCCGATACCGTGTGCTCATCATCCGGTTTTCGCCCTGCCGCCGCACCGTCATGCGCGCGGGCGAGTTCTCCGTGCGTCCTGTCCGCCTGCCAGTTGCGCCGCATGTCCGGCGCGCCTGCCTTGCCCATGTGCGGCCTCTCGCCGTCGTCTCGCAGGTTGCCCATGATGCTCCGGGAGCCAATCTTGCGCCTTTTCCGCCCGGCTGGCAAGGGCGCCGATGCGTCGCTATTGCGCATCATCCTCGCCGGATGCGCTTTCGTCCGGGGCGCCGGGGATGGCGTATTGGCCCGACAGCCAGCGGTGCAGGTCGATGTCGGCGCAGCGCTTCGAGCAGAACGGATGCCACTCCGGCCGGCTCTTCTGCCCGCAGATGGGGCAGGGGCGCGGCTTGCGAAGGCGCACGACGCCCGATTTGCGGGATGTATCGCGGTCTTCTGCCATGATCACAACAGCGGCGGCTGCGGTTCCTTTCGCGGCCAGCGCGAAAGCACCGGAAAGCCATTGCCCGCCAGCAGCTGCATGACCTCGTATGTCGGCAGGCCGACGACGGACGGATAGGAACCGTTGATGTGTCGCACGAAGGCGCTGGCCAGTCCCTGGATGGCATAGGAGCCGGCCTTGCCGCGCCATTCGTCGGAGAGCAGGTAGGCCTCGATCTCATCCCGCGAGAGACGCTTGAAGCGCACCCTGGTGTCCACCAGCCGCTTGCGCAGCTTGCCGGCCGGCGTGAGCAGGCAGATGGCGGTATAGACCCGGTGCGAGCGCCCCGAGAGCAGTTTCAGCTGGGCGCGGGCTTCCTCCATGTCCGCCGCCTTGCCCAGGATTCGCCGGCCCACCGCCACCACCGTGTCCGCGGTCAGCAGGAAGCGCGGCGCGAGAATTTCCTTCACCTGCGGCATGACCTTGGCCGCCTCCAGCTTGAGGTATGCCATGCGGCGAACGTAATCGCGCGGGCTTTCGCGGCGCAGCGGCGTTTCATCGATATCGACGGGGCAAAGCAGATCGGGGCGCAGGCCGATCTGTTCCATCAGCGCCAGGCGGCGCGGCGAGGCGCTGGCCAGGATCAGCACCGGGGCTTCCCGGCCGCTTTCCTCCCCGGCTTGCGTGGCGGTGGCCTGTGCCGCTTCCGGCGCATCCTCCGCCGCCGGTGCCTGCTCCTGTGTCTGGCGCTCGTTCATGCCCGCGCTCTCCGGCCGATGACGCCGTTCTTACTTGTAACGGTAGGTGATGCGCCCACGGGAGAGGTCGTAGGGCGTCATTTCCACCAGCACGCG
>JALVFB010000275.1 GCA_027030295.1 Hyphomicrobiales bacterium | reverse complement strand
TCTCGCCTCCTGGCATGTGGAAAAGCGGCTGAAGGAATACCTCATCGCCTTCCTGGTGCTGGAAACGCTGATGATCGGCGTGTTCGTGGCGCTGGACCTGGTGCTGTTCTACCTGTTCTTCGAGGGCGGGCTGATCCCGATGTTCCTCATCATCGGTATCTGGGGCGGGCCGCGGCGCATCTACGCCACCTTCAAGTTCTTCCTCTACACGCTGGCCGGCTCGGTGCTGATGCTGCTGGCGATGATCGCCATCTACTGGCAGACGGGCACCACGGACATCGCCGCCATCCTGGCCAAGCCCTCGACCATTCCGGCGGACTTGCAGACGTGGCTGTGGCTGGCGTTCTTCGCCAGCTTCGCGGTGAAGATGCCCATGTGGCCGGTGCACACCTGGCTGCCGGACGCGCACGTGGAGGCGCCCACGGCCGGATCGGTGGTGCTGGCGGCGATTCTGCTGAAGATGGGCGGCTATGGCTTCCTGCGCTTCTCACTGCCCATGTTCCCGGCGGCCAGCGAGTTCTTCGCGCCGTTCGTGTTCACGCTGTCGGTCGTCGCCATCGTCTATACCTCGCTGGTGGCGCTGGTGCAGGAGGACATCAAGAAGCTCATCGCCTATTCCTCGGTGGCGCACATGGGGTTCGTCACCATGGGCATCTTCGCGCTCAACAAGCAGGGCGTGGATGGCGCCATGTTCGTGATGATCTCGCACGGGCTGGTGTCCGGCGCGCTGTTTCTCATCGTCGGCGTCATCTACGACCGCATGCACACGCGCGAGATCGCGGCCTATGGCGGGCTGGTGCACCGCATGCCGCTGTATGCCTTCGTGTTCATGCTGTTCACCATGGCCAACGTGGGGCTGCCGGGCACTTCCGGATTCGTCGGCGAGTTCCTGTCGCTCACCGGGGCCTTTCTGGCCAATACCTGGGTGGCCTTCTTCGCCACCACGGGCGTGATCCTGTCGGCGGCCTATGCGCTGTATCTCTACCGGCGCGTGGTGTTCGGGCCGCTGGAGAAGCAGGAGCTGAAGAAGATCACGGACATGACCTGGCGCGAGGCGGCGGTGCTGTTGCCGCTGGCGGTGCTGACCATCTGGTTCGGCGTGCAGCCGGGTGCGGTGAGTTCGCTGTATGACGCGGCGGTGAACGGGCTGCTGGCACAGGTGCAGGCGGGTCTGGACGGCGCCGCCGGGGTGATGAAACAGGCGGCGCTGCCATGAGGCGCGGGCGAAGGAACGCAACGAGCGGAAAGAACGGATCGAGATGAGCATTTGGCACACATTCGCACCGGCTCTGCCGGAAATGGCGCTGGCGGCGATGAGCATGGCGCTGCTGATGCTGGGCGTGTTCTTCCGCAATCGCGCCAGCGACATCGTGAACACGCTGGCCCTGCTGGCGCTGGCGGCGACGGCGGTGCTGGTGCTGCTGGGCGCGCGGCAGGGCGCGGCGCTGGCCTTCGGCGGGGTGTTCGTGGCGGATTCGCTGGCGCGCATCATGAAGCTGCTGATCCTGTTCGCCACGGCGCTGGCCGTCATCATGTCGGTGAGCTTCATGAAGGCGGAGCGCATCGAACGCTTCGAATATCCGGTGCTGATGCTGCTCTCGGCGCTGGGCATGATGATGATGGTGTCCGCCAACGGGCTGATCGCGCTCTATCTGGGCCTGGAGCTGCAATCGCTGGCGCTCTACGTGCTGGCGGCCATGAACCGCGAGTCGGTGCGCTCGTCCGAGGCGGGGCTGAAATATTTCGTGCTGGGCGCGCTGGCATCGGGGCTGATTCTCTATGGCGCGTCGCTGGTCTATGGCTTCGCCGGGGCGACGAGCTTCGCCGGCATCGCGCAGGCGGTGAAGGGCGGGGCCAACATCGGCGTCATCACCGGCATCGTGTTCATTCTGGCGGGGCTGGCGTTCAAGATCTCGGCGGTGCCGTTTCACATGTGGACGCCTGACGTCTACGAAGGTGCGCCGACGCCGGTGACGGCCTTCTTCGCCGCGGCGCCGAAGCTGGCGGCCATGGCGCTGCTGATGCGGGTTCTTTACGAGGCCTTTCCCGGCGCGGCGGACGCCTGGCGGCAGGTGATCGTGTTCATGGCCATCGCCTCGGCGCTGCTGGGGGCCTTCGCCGGTCTGGCGCAGCGCAACATCAAGCGGCTGCTGGCCTATTCCTCC
>JALVFB010000274.1 GCA_027030295.1 Hyphomicrobiales bacterium | reverse complement strand
GCCGTCTTCATATTCGATGAGCGCGATGAAGCCGGTGCGGTTCGGATCGTATTCCAGGCGCACCACCTTCGCCGGCACGTCCTTCTTGGCGCGCTTGAAGTCGATGCGGCGATAGGTGCGCTTGTGCCCGCCACCACGATGGCGCGCGGTCACCCGGCCATGATTGTTGCGCCCGCCGGTCTTGGTCAGGCCCTCGGTGAGCTGCTTCACGGGCTTGCCCTTGTGCAGCTCGGAGCGATCGACCAGCACCAGGCCGCGCATGCCGTTGGTGATGGGCTTGTATTGTTTCAGCGCCATGGTTCGTCCACTCCGTTCTTACAGGCCGCTGGCGATGTCGATGGTCTGGCCCTCTTCCAGCGTCACGATGGCCTTCTTGACGTCCTTCTGCCTGCCCACCATGCCGCGGAAGCGCTTGACCTTGCCCTTGCGCACCAGCGTGTTGACCTTCTTCACCTTCACGCCGAACAGCGCCTCCACGGCGGCCTTGATCTCCGGCTTGGTGGCGTCGTTGGCCACGTTGAAGACCACCTTGTTCTGCTCGGCGGCATAGGTGGACTTCTCGGTGATCACCGGCGAGAGGATAATGTCGTAATACCGTTCCCTGCTCATTGGAACCGCTCCTGCAATGCCTCGACGGCGGCCTTCGTCAGCACCAGGTGATGGCGGCGCAGGATGTCGTAGACATTGATGCCCTGCACCGGCAGCACGTCGATATTCGGGATGTTGCGGGCCGCGCGCGCGAAGTTCTCGTTCACCTCGCGCCCGTCGATGATGAGCGCGTTGGCGAGGTTCAGCCTGTCCAGCGCCTGCCTGACCACCTTCGTCTTCGGCTCCTTGACCTCGGTGCTGTCCAGCACGATGAGCGCGCCGTCCTTCACCTTGGCCGAAAGCGCATGCTTCAGCGCCAGCGCCCGCATCTTCTTGGGCATGCCGATGGCATGGCTGCGCGGCTTCGGCCCGTGCGCCGGACCGCCACCGACGAAGATGCCCGGCTTGCGGCTGCCGTGACGCGCCCGGCCCAGGCCCTTCTGCCGGCCCCACTTGGCGCCGGTGCGGTTGACCTCGCCCCGGGTCTTGGTCTTGTGGGTGCCGGCGCGGCGTTTGGCCAGCTGCCAGGTCACCATGCGGTGCAGCAGATCCCTGCGCGGCTCCAGCCCGAAAATGTCATCGGGCAGCTCGATGGAGCCGGCCTTTTTCGCCGCCAGTGTCTGCACATCCATCTTCATGGCTTCAGCCCTCCTCCGCGGTGGCCGCTTCCGCCGCATCACCGGTCTTGCGCACCGCGCCCGGCAGCGGCGCGTTCTCGGGCAGCGGCTTCTTCACCGCGTCGCGAACGAACACCCAGGAGCCCTTCGCGCCCGGCACCGCGCCGCGCACCAGGATGAGGCCACGTTCGGCATCGGTGCTGATGACCTTCAGATTCTGCGTGGTCACCCGGCGCGCGCCCATGTGGCCGGCCATCTTCTTGCCCTTGAACACCTTGCCCGGATCCTGGCACTGGCCGGTGGAGCCGTGCGAACGGTGCGAGATGGAAACGCCATGCGAGGCGCGCAGACCACCGAAGTTCCAGCGCTTCATGGCGCCGGCGAAGCCCTTGCCGATGGAAATGCCGGTGACGTCCACATATTGCCCCGGCACGAAATGATCGGCGGTCAGCTCCGCGCCCACCTCCAGCAGATTTTCCTCCGACACCCGGAACTCGGCCAGCTTGCGCGCCGGCTCCACCTTCGCCCTGGCGAAGTGGCCGCGCAGCGGCTTGCTCATGCGCTTGACCCTGGCCTTGCCGGCGCCAAGCTGCACGGCGGTGTAGCCGTCCTGCTCGCGGGTGCGCTGGGCGACGACGCGGCAGTTGTCCACCTTGAGCACGGTGACCGGAATGGCCTCGCCCTCGTCCGTGAACACCCGCGTCATGCCAACCTTCTGTGCGATCAGCCCTGAGCGCATCATCGCAACTCCCTGAAAGAATGTTCCTTTTGCGTGCCCGTCAGATCTTGATCTCGACGTCCACGCCCGCCGCCAGATCCAGTTTCATCAACGCATCCACCGTCTGCGGCGTCGGGTCGATGATGTCCAGCAGCCGGCGGTGGGTGCGAATCTCGAACTGCTCGCGGCTCTTCTTGTCGATGTGCGGCGAACGGTTCACGGTGAAGCGCTCGATCCGCGTCGGCA
>JALVFB010000273.1 GCA_027030295.1 Hyphomicrobiales bacterium | reverse complement strand
CCCGCAAACCTCCCACCAACTGGTGCAGCACGTTGCCCACCGGCCCCTTGTAGGGCACCTGGCCCTCGATGCCTTCCGGCACGAACTTCATCTCGTCCTTCACCTCGGCCTGGAAGTAGCGGTCGGCGGAGCCGCGCGCCATGGCCCCCACCGAGCCCATGCCACGATAGGCCTTGTAGGAACGGCCCTGATACAGATAGACCTCGCCGGGGCTTTCGTCGGTGCCGGCCAGCAGGGAGCCGACCATCACCGAGGCGGCGCCGGCGGCCAGCGCCTTGGCCATGTCGCCGGAATACTTGATGCCGCCGTCGGCGATGACGGGAATGTCATGCTCGCGGGCCTCGGCGGCGCATTCCAGCACGGCGGAGAGCTGCGGCACGCCGACGCCGGCGACGATGCGCGTGGTGCAGATGGAGCCGGGGCCGATGCCCACTTTCACCGCGTCCACTCCGGCCTCGATGAGCGCTTGCGTCGCCTCCTTCGTCGCCACGTTGCCGGCCACCACGTCCACCTGCTGGCCGAAGGCGTCCTTCACCCGCCGCACCTGCTCGATGACGCCCTTCGAGTGGCCGTGCGCGGTGTCGATGACCAGCACGTCCACTTCCTTCGCCACCAGCAGCTCGGCGCGGTGGAAGCTGTCCGCGCCGGTGGAGATGGCGGCGGCCACGCGCAGGCGCCCCTTGTCGTCCTTCACCGCCAGCGGGTTCAGCTCGGCCTTTTCCATGTCGGTGACGGTGATCAGCCCGATGACCCGATCGGCTTCGTCCACCACCACCAGCTTCTCGATGCGCTTTTCCTGCAGCAGCCGCTTCGCCTCCTCCGGCGTGATGTCAGGGGCAGCCGTGACCACCTGCTCGCGCGGCGTCATGAGGTCGGCGACCTTGCGGCCCATGTCGGTCTCGAAGCGCACGTCGCGGTTGGTGATGATACCCACCAGCTTCTGCGGCCCCTCGCCCGCCTTCTCCACCACCGGGATGCCGGAAATGTTGTGCCGGCGCTTCAGATCCATCAATTCGGCCAGCGTGGCGTCCGGGGTGATGGTGACGGGATTGATGACCATGCCGGCCTCGAAGCGTTTCACGCGCTCCACTTCCGCCGCCTGCTCCTCCGGCGTCAGGTTGCGATGGATGACGCCGATGCCGCCGGCCTGGGCCATGGCGATGGCCATGCGCGCCTCCGTCACCGTGTCCATGGCCGCCGACACGATGGGGATGGACAGCGGAATGTTGCGGGTGAAGCGGGTGGAAACATCCGTCTGGTTTGGCAGCACGCTGCTCTCGCGTGGTTTGAGCAGCACGTCGTCGAAGGTGAGATATTCGGGGAAATCGAACGGGCCTTTCATGCCAACCTCGCCTGTCTGCGCATTTGCCGGCGCGGAATCGGAAGCGGCCGCCGGCTTTCGGTTGGCAATTTCCGATAGCATGGTTGGCGCGGGCAGGAAAGCGGAATCCGCGCCCGTCCTCAGCCGCGCATACGAGCCTTGCGCAGTTTCTCGAAATCCGCCCCGGCGTTGTGCGAGGAGCGCGTGAGCGGGCTTGCGGCGACCATCAGGAAACCCTTGGCGCGGGCGGCGCGGGCCAGGTCGTCGAACTCCTCGGGCGTGTAGAACTTGGCCACCGGCGCGTGCTTGCGCGTGGGCTGGAGATACTGGCCGATGGTAATGAACTCCACGCCGGCGCAGCGCATGTCGTCCATCACCTGCAATATCTCTTCGCGTTTTTCACCCAGCCCCACCATGATGCCGGACTTGGTGAAGACTTGCGGGTTCAGCTCCTTCGCCCGCTCCAGCAGCCTGAGCGAATGATAATAACGCGCGCCGGGGCGGATGGTCGGGTAAAGCCCCGGCACAGTTTCGAGGTTGTGGTTGAACACGTCCGCCCCCGCCTCCAGCACCGTTTCCGGCGCCCCCTCCTTGCCGCGGAAATCCGGCGTGAGCACCTCGATGCTGGTCTCGGGCGATGCCTCGCGGATGGCGCGGATAACGGCGGCGAACTGCCCCGCCCCGCCGTCGGCCAGATCGTCGCGGTCGACGGAGGTGATGACGGCGTGTTTCAGCCCCATTTTCGCCACCGCCTCGGCCACGCGCCCAGGCTCGTCCGGATCGGGCGGCGCGGGCTTGCCCGTGGCCACGTTGCAGAAGGCGCAGGCGCGGGTGCAGATCTCGCCGAGGATCATG
>JALVFB010000272.1 GCA_027030295.1 Hyphomicrobiales bacterium | reverse complement strand
GGAGAGGAGCCTTGCATGCTCCGCTCTCCGCGTTCCGGGGGGACATTATCGCATTGCCACGAAAATGCAAAATGCCGGACCTGGCCGAATCTCCACCGCCGGGGAACGATCAAAAATGGAACATGCGAATCACCGACGCGATTCACAAATGTTCCGCAAGCCACCGCGCAACCCCTGATATCTTGTGGATTTTCGGGAAGCCTTCCACAAATGATGGGGCGGTAACCTTTTGTTAAGCATCTTGCGGAAGGGTGCGGGCGGAACATGATGACAACGCGGGAGAACGGAATCGAATCTCCCCCGAATCGAAAGAGGTGCGCCATGAAAACCGCCTGCCTTCCTTCGCTGGCCCGTCGCGTGCACGGCTCCACGAAATGCGTGCTCCTGGCGCGCGGGCTGGGCGCGGAAAACGTCCTGGCGCTGCGGCGAATGCTGGAGGCGCTGCATTTTCCGGTGGTCGTGGCCGGCACCCTCAAGGCCGCCATGGCGGCCTGCCGAAACAACGCCCCGGCCCTGCTGCTGACGCCGGCGACGGAGGAAGGATTGCGGCTGCTGTGGCTGGCCCGGCGGCGGATGGACAAGGCCGTTCTGCGTCTGGCGATCCTCACGCAGCCGCATGTGGAGCTGACCCTGCAGGCGCTGGCGGCGGGCGCCCAGGAATGCCTGAGTCTGCCCTGCGACATGCAGCTCCTGGCCCAGCGGCTGCGTCAGATGCGGGCGACGATGATGGACAAGGAACGAGACGTGCGTCTCGCCGCATCGTGATTACCATCTTGCGGCATGTTTCTTGCTGCGGGAAAAGATGCTTCCTACAATTCGTCACGTTCCGGGATCATCGGGAGAACAGAGCCATGACGCAGATAGCCAGCAGCAGAAAGGTGGCGAGTCTCGATCCCGTCTGGCAGCGCATCCGCGAGGAAGCGGAGGACATCATCCGCAAAGACAGCGCGCTGGGCGGATTCATGCACGCGGCGGTGCTGGATCACGATCGCTTCGAAGAAGCCATGGGCCACCGCATCGCCATGATGCTGGCCAACCATGACATCAACGCCGAACTGATCATCCAGGCCTATGCGCGGGCGCTGAAGTTCGACCCCTCCATCGGCGAGGCGGCGCGGGCCGACATCCTGGCCGTATACGAGCGCGATCCGGCGTGCATGCGCCATATCGAACCGTTCCTCTATTTCAAGGGCTTCCTGGCGCTGCAGGCGCACCGGCTGGCGCATGCCCTGTGGCGGCAGGGGCGCAAGGACTTCGCCCTTTTCCTGCAGAGCCGCTCCTCGCAGGTGTTTTCGGTGGACATCCATCCGGCGGCGCGGCTGGGCAAGGGCATCATGATCGACCACGCGCACGCCATCGTCATCGGCGAGACGGCGGTGGTGGAGGACAACGTCTCCATCCTGCAGGACGTGACCCTCGGCGGCACCGGCAAGGAGCACGGCGACCGGCATCCGAAAATTCGCGCCGGCGTGCTGTTGGGCGCGGGCAGCAAGGTGCTGGGCAACATCGAGGTGGGCTGCTGCTCTCGGGTGGCGGCCGGCTCGGTGGTGCTGAAGGACGTGCCGCCGCGCACCACCGTGGCCGGCGTGCCGGCGAAGGTGGTGGGCCAGGCCCCCTGCCCCGAACCGGCGCTGGAGATGGATCACGGGCTGGACGTGGAAAACGGCGGAAGCGGCGCGGCCGAAAAGGATGCTTGAGCCTGCGGGCAATCATCGCTACCTAAAGGTCGGAAACATTCATGGTCGGCCAGCAGGAGAAACGCCGTGAGCCCGCAGGAAATCCGGAAACTCAACGAATATTTGCGCAACAAGTTCAAGCTGCCGGAGCTGGAGGTGCGGGCGCGCCCGCGCAAGGACGATTCGGCCGAGGTCTATATCGGCGACGAATTCATCGGCGTCATCTTCAAGGACGACGAGGATCCCAACGACATCTGCTACAATTTCCAGATGGCCATTCTGGACTACGATCTGGAAACCGGCTCCTGACGCACGCCGGCGGCCCGGCGCCGCCGTCTTTGCGGAGGGGTGGCTGAGTGGTCGAAAGCGGCGGTCTTGAAAACCGTTGAGGCGAAAGCCTCCGGGGGTTCGAATCCCTCCCCCTCCGCCACTGGCAGTCGCCACTGGCGATCGCCAAGCTTGGTCAGGCAGACGCTGGGCGTTCGGGACAACGAGCGACGCA
>JALVFB010000271.1 GCA_027030295.1 Hyphomicrobiales bacterium | reverse complement strand
CACCGGAAAGGGTGGAAGGGGCGCCCGCCGCCAAAACGCCGCAGAATGTGCCGGAGGAAACCGGCGCGGCGGAGGCGCCAGTGGATGCGCCGGCGGCCACGCCCGTCAAGAAACCGGAAAACGCCGGTGCGCGCACCGGCCTGTTCACGCCCGCGACGGACAGGCCGGCGGGGATCACCACCGGTTCCATCACGCCGCTGAAGACGGCGACGGCCGCCCGGCGCGTGCGGGCACGGGTCGCGGCGGCGGCGACAGCCGCGGCCGCCTCCAAAAAACACAGCGCCGAGATCGCGGTGCCGGCGGAGATACAGCCCGCCTCCCTGCGCATGGCGGCACAGAAGGGCGACGGCAAGGCGCTCTATCTCATCGGCATTCGCTATCTGAAAGGTTCCGGCCTGCCGCGCGATGCCCGCAAGGCTTTCCAGTGGTTCGAGAAAGCGGCGCAAAAGGGCGTGGCGGTGGCCATGTATCGGCTGGGCGCGATGCTGGAGAAGGGCGTCGGCGCGCGGCAGGACTTCGCCAGGGCACGCGCCTGGTATGAACGCGCCGCCATTCGCGGCAACGTGCGGGCCATGCACAATCTGGGCGTGCTGCTGGCTTCCGGCCATCTGGGGGCGCCGAACATGGAGCAGGCGGCCTTCTGGTTCCGCAAGGCGGCGCAGCACGGCGTGCGTGACAGCCAGTTCAATCTGGCGGTGCTGCATCACCGTGGCCAAGGGGTGCCGCGCAACCTGGCCGAAGCCTGGTTCTGGTATTCGGCGGCGGCGAAACAGGGCGATGCCGCCGCAGCGCGGCAGGCCAAGGAACTGGCCGCCTACCTGGGACCGCAACGACTGGCCAGCGTGCGCAAGCGGCTGGAGGCCTTCCGTCCCACCGCGCCCATCCGCAACGCCAACGTGGTGGTGATCGAACATCCCGAATGGCGGCAGGCTTCCGTGCGCGCCGCTTCCACGCCGCTGAAACCGCTGGCCGGGGTTGCGCTGGTGCGCGAGGTGCAGAAGCTGCTGGCGCAACTGGGCTATGACGCCGGCCCGGCGGACGGCATTCTGGGCAATCGCACCGCCAACGCCATTCGCCTGTTCCAGATGCAGAACCGCATGACGGTGAACGGGCGGCCGGACATGGCGCTTTTGCAACGCCTGCGGGCGCTGGCCGGCAACGTCTAGGCGACGCAGCGCAAGGGCGCCCCGCGGCCCCATTGCCAAACGGCGCCGTAATGGTCAGATTACGGTGCCATGAGAATTCGCGTCTGGCATATCCTGATGGCGGCCGTGGTGCTGCTCGGCATCGGCGTCTTCACCGCCTACCGGCAACTGTCGCAGCCGTTGCCGGAAAGCGCCGTGCCGGCAGGTTATGCGCCCGATCCGCAAAACGGGCGGAACATGTATTTCGCCGGGGGCTGCATCTCCTGCCACCGTGGCGTCGGCCCGCATGTGGAGCTGCCGGCGGGCGGGCGCAAGCTGAAGATTCCCGGCGGCGAGATTCTGGTGCCGAACATCACGCCGGACGAGGAAACCGGCATCGGGCGCTGGCGACCCATCGACTTCGTGAACGCCATGCGCCGGGGGCTGGCACCGGACGGCACGCACCTCATTCCGGCCTTTCCCTACACCTCCTATGCATGGATGAAGACCGGGGACATCCTCGACCTGTTCGCCTATCTGAAAACCCTCAAACCCGTGCGCAACGAAACGCCGCTGGATTCGCACCGGCTGGATCGCTTCGCGCTGGCCTTCTGGAAATGGCTGGCGCTGCCGCACAGACCCTTCCGGCCGGTGCCGGGCAAGAGCGAGGCGTGGAACCGGGGCGCCTACCTGGTGGTTGGTCCGGGGCATTGCGGCGAATGCCACACGCCGCGCAACGCCATCTTCCTGCCCGACCGGCGGCGCTGGCTGGCGGGCGCCCCGCATCTGTCGGAAAAGGGCAGCGTGCCTTCCCTGAGGGGCTTGAAGAAACGGGGCCGCTACAAGGACGTGAACGACCTGTTCTCGGCGCTGAAACATGGCGAGGCGCTGGGCTATGAGGACATCAGTTCCGGCGGCATGGGCGAGGTGCAATCCAACATCTCGAAACTGCCCGACGCAGACATCCGCGCCATCGCCACCTATCTGATGAGCCTGGAGTGAATGGTCCGGTTCATGTTTTTGCTGAGAGAAGCACCAATGGCGATTTTTCGCCATT
>JALVFB010000270.1 GCA_027030295.1 Hyphomicrobiales bacterium | reverse complement strand
GCCACTTTCACCTTCCGTCGCCTGCTTGCCCTCGGCGTTGGCGGCCTCCGCTTCCGCCGGACGCTCGGCGGCGGGCACAAAATCGCGGTTGCGCACGATGATCACCATGTCGCCCATGTCCACCACCCGGAAGGGCGCAGCGGTTTCTTCCCCGTCCGTCCCGCTCCGGGCCTCCTGCCGTTGCAGGGCCTCCAGCTTCGCCTGCGCCCGCTTGCGCGCCTTGCGCCCACCGCGCTTGCCACGCCGCCGCCGCCGTTTCTTCGGCTGCGGAGCTTCTTCCGCGGCCTGTTGCGCCGGTTGAGCGCTTTCCGCCGCTTCGCCCACCAGCGCCGTTTCCAGGCTTACCGCGCCCTGCTGGACGGTCGGCGCCGGGCCGGCCCAGCTGCGCTGCGCCGCCGCGATTTCGAACGCCGCCGGAGCGATGTCGCGATCCGGCTCCACGTAGATGGACACGCCGTAGTGATGCTCCAGCCCGGTCAGGTGGTCGCGTTTCTCGTTGAGGATATAGAAGGCGCTGTCCGGATGGCAGCGCAGGGTGAAGGTGTTGTCGCCGCCTTCCTTGCGCCCGGCCAGCTGTTCCTCGATGCCTCGCAACACGGAAAGCGCCGAGGACGATACCGAACGGATGACACCGGTGCCGAAGCAGTGCGGGCAGGGCCGGGTGGCGTTTTCCAGCATGCCCTGGCGCAGCCGCTGACGCGACATCTCCAGCAGCCCGAACTGCGAAATGCGCCCCACCTGAATGCGCGCCCTGTCGCCCTTCAGCACCTCCTTCAGCTTGCGCTCCACCTGGCGGATGTTGCGCTTGTCCTCCATGTCGATGAAGTCGATGACGATCAGCCCAGCCAGGTCGCGCAGGCGCAGCTGGCGGGCGATTTCCTCCGCCGCCTCCAGGTTGGTCTTCAGCGCCGTGTCCTCGATGGAATGCTCGCGCGTGGACTTGCCGGAGTTGATGTCGATGGAAACCAGCGCTTCCGTCTGGTTGATGACCAGATAGCCGCCCGAGGGCAGCGGCGCGATGGGCGAGAACAGGCCGTCGAGCTGCGCATCCACCTTGTATTTGGCGAACAGCGGGATCTCTTCCTTGTAGAGCTTCACGTTGCGCACATGCGAGGGCATGAGCATCTTCATGAAGGCGCGCGCTTCCTTGTAGGCCTGCTCGCCGGCCACCAGAATCTCGGCGATGTCCTTGGCGTAGAGGTCGCGGATGGCGCGCTTGACCAGATCGCCTTCCTCGTAGACCAGCTTCGGCGCGGTGGATTGCAGCGTCAGCTCGCGGATGTTCTCCCACAGCCGCAGCAAGTAGTTGAAGTCGCGCTTGATCTCGGCGCGGGTGCGCTGCGCCCCGGCGGTGCGGATGATCAGCCCCATGCCGGCGGGCACGTTCAGCTCCTCGGCGATCTGCTTCAGCCGCTTGCGGTCCCGCGCGTCGGTGATCTTGCGCGAGATGCCGCCGCCGCGGGCGGTGTTGGGCATCAGCACGCAATAGCGCCCGGCCAGCGACAGATAGGTGGTCAGCGCCGCGCCCTTGTTGCCGCGTTCTTCCTTGACCACCTGCACCAGCATCACCTGACCGCGGCGGATGACTTCCTGGATCTTGTAGCGCCGGCGCAGGGCCGCCTTGCTGCGCAGGGGCAGCTCGTCCAGCGCGTCTTCGGCGGCCACCGATTCGGCCTCTTCGGCGTCGGCCCTTTCCGCCGCCTCTTCGCCGTTTTCCTCGGCGCCGGATTCGGCCTCGTCCTTCAACAGCTTCTCGCGGTCGGCGACGGGGATCTGATAATAGTCGGGATGGATTTCGCTGAAGGCCAGAAAGCCGTGGCGGTTGCCGCCATAATCGACGAAGGCGGCCTGCAGCGACGGCTCCACGCGGGTCACCCGCGCCAGATAGATGTTGCCCTTGAGCTGTTTGCGCTGGGAGGATTCGTAGTCGAAGTCCCCGATGCGTCCGTTTTCGTCAATCACCACCACCCGGGTTTCTTCCGGGTGCGAGGCGTCGATGAGCATCCGCTTGTTCTTGTTGGTTTTCCGTGCAGCCATGATGGCAATTCTCCAGACGCAAACCGGCGGCCCCGCCATGGCGCGCAAGAAAACCGCGCTCGCCCGTTGGCGGCAGGCGGCGGCCTGCGTCATTTCCTCTGCGACGGCGCCAACAGCCACCGCCGCAGCCCGGCGCGCGCACGCCGGTCATGCCCCG
>JALVFB010000269.1 GCA_027030295.1 Hyphomicrobiales bacterium | reverse complement strand
CTGTGGCACGTCCACGCCGCGTTCTTTCGCGCTGGAGAGAATCGCTTCCGCCAGCGGATGGGTGGCGCCAGCCTCCACCGCCGCCGCCAGCGCCAGCAGCGTCTTCTCGTCCAGATCGTCCGCCAGCGGCTGGATATGCACCACCTCCGGGCGGCCTTCGGTGATGGTGCCGGTCTTGTCGATGACGAGGGTATCCGCCTCCGCCAGCCGCTCCAGGTGCGCGGCGTCCTTCACCAGAATGCCGGATTTCGCACCGCGGCCCACGGCAACGGTGATGCTCATGGGCGTGGCCAGCCCCAGGGCGCAGGGACAGGCGATGATGAGCACCGAAATGGCGGCGACGATGGCATAGGCGAAGCGCGGCTCCGGCCCGAACAGCATCCAGCCGATGAAGGCGATGGCGGCCACCGCCACCACGATGGGCACGAACCAGGCGGCGAACTTGTCGGCCAGCGACTGGATGGGCGCGCGCGAACGCCGCGCCGAGGCCACCAGCTCCACGATCTGCGCCAGCACCGTGCCGGCGCCGACGCGGCGGGCCTCCATTACGAAGCTGCCAGAAAGATTCTTCGTGCCGCCGATGACCTCGTCACCTGGTCCCTTCTCCACCGGGATCGGCTCGCCGGTGATGAGCGATTCGTCGATGCTGCTCGTGCCTTCCACGATGACGCCGTCCACCGGCACCGCCTCGTGCGCGCGCACGCGCAACTTGTCACCGATGGCCACGTCGTCCACCGACACGTCCTCCTCCGTGCCGTCCTCGCGAATGCGGTGTGCGGTGGCCGGCGCCAGCGCGGCCAGGGCGCGGATGGCCGCGCCGGCCTTCATGCGTGCGCGCATCTCCAGGATCTGCCCCACCAGCACCAGCAGGATGATGACGGCGGCGGATTCGAAATAGATGGGCAGCGCGCCGTTCTCGTCCTTCAGCGCATCGGGAAAGATGCCGGGGAACAGCACGGCGACGGCGGAGAAGAGCCAGGCCGCGCCGACACCCAGCCCGATGAGCGTCCACATGTTGTAGTTGCGCGACCTTATCGAGGCCCAGGCGCGCACGAAGAAGGGCCAGCCGGCATAGAGCACCACCGGCGTGGCCAGCACGAGCTGGATGAATTCGCCAGCGCGCCCCTTCAGCCAAGCGGGCAGCGGCAGGCCCAGCATCGGCCCCATGGCCAGCACCAGCAGCGGAATGGTGAACACCAGCCCGACGATGAAGCGGCGGGTGAAATCCTTCTCTTCCGATTCCTCCTCCGACGGCGCCGCCTCCAGCACCGGCTCCAGCGCCATGCCGCAGATGGGACAATCGCCGGGCTGGTCGGACACCACCTCCGGGTGGCACGAACAGACCCATTGCGCGGCGGAAACGGGCTGCGCCGGAGCCAGCGCGCGGGCCTTCTCCAAATAGGCTTCCGGATTCGCCTCGAACGTCTTCATGTTTTCTTCCGAGGCGAAATAGATGCGCAGGCCATCGTGCTTGAGCATGTATCTGGCCGACGGCTTGTCCACCACCTCGCCGGAAACCGGGTCAAGCGTGCGCAAGTAAGCGCCCGGCGCGGCCAGGAACTTCTCCTTGCATTTCGGGTTGCAGAAGCGGATGACGCGCCCCTGATATTCCGTCCACGGCTTGTTCGGATTGTCGGGATCGACGGTCATCCCGCAGACGGGATCGCGGAAGAAACCGGCATCGTCCACCACCGCGCCCCGTGCCTCGCCACCGCCACCACAACAGCATCCACCCTTTTCGCTCATGGCGTTCCGTCTCCGTTGGGTGCATTTTTCCGGCCCGCGCGCCAGCCGCCCCTCGCGTCCCCATGGGAGCGGGCGGCGTGCAAGGAATATATATGCTCCATGGACGGGGCCGAAAGCAATTCTGTGTGATGGAAGATCGAAAAACACATGCGCCGCAAGCTTTCGCTCGCGGCGCATGTGCCGACTTGCTGGCACGCGGGCCGGTGATGTCAGCCGGTGGCGCGCCGGCGCTGCTCGCCGCCCTGATAGGCGATGGCGGCGTGATGCTTGCAATACGGCAGGCCCTCCGCCGGTTCGCGTCCACAGAAGCTGAAGCCATCCTTGTTCGGCTCGCCGATGGGCCAGCGGCAGGTCCTGTCGTTGAGATCCTGTATGTCGTGCACCAGCCCGGTTTCCTGCTTCACCAGGGTTGGCGCGCCCTGCCGTTCGGCCGCCGGGGCAGGCTTTTCCTCC
>JALVFB010000268.1 GCA_027030295.1 Hyphomicrobiales bacterium | reverse complement strand
CATGGCCGGGTGGAGGAGCGCACGGTGCGGGTGAGCCATGACGTGGACTGGTTGCGGGAGCGTCATGAGTGGCCGTCGCTGGCCGGGATTGCATCCGTAGAGCGGCGATGGGAGGAGGATGGAAAGGTGAAGAAATCAGTGCGTTACTTCATCATGAGCAAGCCGATGACGGCAGCGGAGGTGGCAAGGGTGGTGCGTGCGCACTGGCAGATCGAGAATGCCCTGAACTGGGTGCTGGACGTGACCTTTGATGAAGATGGGCAGCGCAACCGCAAGGACGCCACGGCAGAGAACCTCTCAGCCCTGCGCCGCATTGCGCTCAATCTCGCCCGGCTGGAACCATCCAAAGGTTCCATGCGCGGCAAGCTCAAACGCGCCGCATGGAACGAAGATTTCCTTGCCAGCCTCCTCCATGCCGCCGCAAACATCTGAAATGCGATTGCCCTGGCACGGCAGGGGTGGCGCTGCGGATAATTTTACCAGTTCGCAAAAAGAACCACCCACCGCCCCGCGCCCCCACCCAAGCCCTTGTTTCTCATAATTTGGGGGTTGGGTGGGGCGCGGGGTGGTGGGTGGTTATGTATGCAAACTGGTATTACATGCTTGACGCCGCCGCGCCGGCCCGCACAATGGCGGCATGCATGGCTCCCGCCACATGTTCGCGTTTCTTCTGGCGTTGCTGCCTCTCTTCTGGTCCGCGGCCGACATTCGCGCGTGCAACGGCCTGCCACGCGGCGAGGTGCTGGCGCCGAAGTCCGGCGGCGGCTTCCGGCGGCTGCGGGTGGAAATCGCCAACACGCTCGAAAGCCGGGCGCGCGGGCTGATGTTCCGCCGCCGCCTGAAATCCGGCCACGGCATGCTTCTGCGATGGAAGGCGCCCAAACGCATCGCCATCTGGATGAAGAATACCTATCTGCCGCTGGACATCATCTTCATCGCCCGCGACGGGCGCATCGTGCGCGTGCGCGAGCGGGCGCGCCCGCTGGACACCACCATCATCCCCTCCCGCACGCCGGTCATCGCCGTGCTGGAGCTGCCGGCCGGGGACGCCCGGCGCTTCGGCCTGCGGCCGGGGGTGCGCCTGCGCCTGCCCAAGAGCGGCCGCTGCCCATGAAAAATCCCGCGCTCCACGCCGGGAAACGCGGGATTGCGCAAAAAAGCGAGAGATCGACCGCCGTCAGTCCAACTTCACTTCGGCAATCTTCTTCCAGTCGGGTATCTTCGTCATGTTGGCCAGCGGCCTGGTATAGGTTTCCGCCTTGAAGAACCAGGCCAGCCGCGGCTCATACCACTTGTAGTCGGTCAGCATGTCGGTGATGGGACGATAGAACTTCGGATTCAGGAACGCCTCGCCCCAGCGCACATAGCGGTTGTAGTCGAAGTGCGCCACGGCCGACTTCCACACCTTCGGATTCATCGGCGCCATCATCCACTTGAACATGCCCACCGGGTTCATGGCCTTGATGGAGGCCCTGGTGAGCTTCTCGAAGTCCGTAAGCCCGCGCATCCAGGTGTCCCACATCACCGGCTCGGTGGAGCAGTTCATCATCACGTGCACGGTGCGCGGGTCGTTCACCACTTCCATCAGCTTGAAAAACTTCTCCGGGTCGTTGACCGTCTCGGCCATCACCTCGGAATCGGTGAACGCCTTCAGATGGGGCTTGATCTGCTCGAACTCGGCAGCGGATGCGGCCTTGCACTCGGTATAATATCCCACAGCCTTCCGGAACTTGTGCTCGCCCGCATTATCTTTCGCGGCATCATCGGCGGCCAGCGCCGGCGCCGCCAGCATGGCCAGGGCAACGGCGGATCCCGCAACCTTCTTCCAAGCCTTCATGTCGAAACACTCCCCTCGAAATATGCGGTTGCGCCCCCGGCTCCTTCGATGCGGATATTCATATATGACATATTTCTAATATTCAAGAAGAAGTATATGCGCTGGAGCGCATGCGACAACATGGCGCAATTTTGTGCTGAGGCGCGGGGCTTTCTTCTTTTGCGCCGAAGCGCAGACCACCCACCGCCCCGCGCTCCCGCCCAACCTCCCGATATGGTGCGCAAGAGGTCGAGCGGGGGCGCGGGGCTTTCTTCTTTTGCGCCGAAGCGCAGACCGCCCACCGCCCCGCGCCCCCGCCCAACCTCCCGATATGGTGCGCAAGAGGTTGAGCGGGGGCGCGGGGCTTTCTTCTTTTGCGCCGAAGCGCAGACCACCCACC
>JALVFB010000267.1 GCA_027030295.1 Hyphomicrobiales bacterium | reverse complement strand
CGTCATCGCCGAACGCCTGATGCGGCGGGGCTGCCGGGTTCTGGGCCTGGACATCGACGCCGACATGCTGCGCGCGGCACGGGCGCGCGGCGTGCCGGTGGTGCGCGGCTCCGGCGAAAGGCTCGATTTCGACCGGGAGTTCGACGCGGTGTTTTCCAACGCCGCCCTGCACTGGATGCGCGACGAGCCGCGGGCGGTGGCGGAAGGGGTTTTGCGGGCCTTGAAGCCGGGCGGGCGATTCGTGGCGGAGTTCGGCGGGCATGGCAACGTGGCCGCCATCGTGACCGCGCTCAAGGCGGTCGCGCGGCGGCGCGGAGCGGATGAAAGCCTGGCCGGCCCGTGGTTTTTCCCGACACCGGCGGAATATCGCGCGTTGCTGGAAGATGTCGGGTTCGTCGTGGAACGCATCGCGCTGGCGCCGCGCCCGACGCGGTTGCCGGGGCGCATGGCGGACTGGCTGCGGGTGTTTCGCGGCGCCTTCTTCGACCAGTTCGGCGAGGATGCGCCAGTGGTCATTGCCGAGGTGGAAGACCTGCTGCGGCCCGTATTGTGCGATTCGCACGGCAACTGGACGGCGGATTACGTGCGGTTGCGAGTGCTGGCGCGGCGGCCGGAGCATCGAGGATATGGAACGCGGCCATGAGGGTATTGGGCAAGAGGATCGTCCTGGCGCTGGCGGCGCTGCTGGCGGGCGCGGCGGCGTGGGCCGGGCCGGTGGAAAACCGCGTCGCGGTGTTCGCGGCGCTGGACAAGATCACCGGCGACATCACCACCCTGGAAGTGCCCATCGATGGCGTGGTGAAGTTCGGCACCTTTCGCATCCGTCCTCGCACCTGCCATACCCGGCCGCCGACGGAAGAGCCGCGCACCATGGCCTTCGTGGAAATCGACGAGTTCACCTATGACAAGCGCCACCGCCGGGTGTTCACGGGCTGGATGAACGCGGAAAGCCCGGGGCTGCACGCGGTGGAGCATCCGCTGTTCGACGTCTGGCTGACCGGCTGCCGCCAGCCCCTGAAGCCGCCGGAAACGCCCGCCAGCCCGGCGGCGGTGAAGGACGCCCCCGCGCAATGAAAAAGCGCGCCGGCGGATGCCTCCGGCGCGCCTTTCCGTTCCACGGCCTGCGTGGCGGCGTCAGTTGACGGCGTCCTTCAGGCCCTTGCCGGGCTTGAACTTCGGCACGCGCTGCTCCGGCACCTCGCGCGTTTCCCCGGTGCCCGGCACCTTGATGGTGCGCGCGGCGCGCACCGGCGCGGAAAAAGTGCCGAAGCCGACGAGGCGCACTTCATCGCCCTTTTTCAGCGCTTCCACCACGGCCTCGATGGCCGCGTCCAACGCCGCCTGCGCCTGCGCCCTGGTCAGCCCGGACTTGTCCGCCACGGCAGCGATGAGTTCCTGCTTGTTCATGCGATTTCCCCTTGTCTTGCGATTGAATTGCCTGAACGGCGCGCCCCCGGTCCGATAGCGCAAGGCCCGCCCATCGTGTGCCGGCAGAAAAGCCATATCGCTCCGGCCCGTCGCCCCGCCGGTGTCCGTGTTTTTCCGGTCCATCCGCCACGGGAAAGGCCGGTCCGTCAGCGCCGCACTCCGGCGAAGCGCCGGGCTTTTCGCGAACGCCATCATCCTCACTGACTTCCGGCCCGTCTGGCTTGCCAAGTCCCCGGCAAGGAGTCAAGGTCAAAAAGCCGCGGCCGGCCGCGGAAAAGTCCGCAACCGGCCACAGCGCCGATCCACGTTCATTCGCCCGCAGGCCGCCCGGTCAATGGGCGTGGCGCATCCCCTCGCCAGCGGCCTCCTCGGTGGATGGCGGCGGGCATTTCGCCTCGTCCTCCTCCGACCACTCGATGGGCTCGGGCTTCTTCACCAGCGCCCGCTCGATCACCTGATCCACGTGCTTCACCGGCACGATTTCCAGCCGCGATTTCACGTTGTCCGGAATCTCGGCCAGATCCTTCACGTTATCCTCCGGGATCAGCACCGTCCTGATGCCGCCGCGCAGGGCCGCCAGCAGCTTCTCCTTCAGCCCGCCGATGGGCAGCACGCGGCCACGCAGGGTGATCTCGCCGGTCATGGCCACGTCGCGGCGCACCGCAATGCCGGTGAGCACGGAGACGATGGCGGTGACCATGGCCACACCGGCCGACGGGCCGTCCTTCGGCGTGGCGCCCTCCGGCACGTGGACGTGGATGTCCTTCTTCTCGAACACCGTGGGCCGGATG
>JALVFB010000266.1 GCA_027030295.1 Hyphomicrobiales bacterium | reverse complement strand
CTGGTGGCGGAGGGGCGCACGCTGTTGCTCATTACCCATGACGCGGGACAGGCGCGGCGGCTGGGGACGCATTTCTGGCGCATGGTGGCGGGCAAACTGTCGCCCATGCCGGCGCCAGATGAAAATGCCTCGTGAACATCTGTGGAAAACTCCTCTTTTGTTCTTTTTCTGTTTGACATGATGTGCATATCGCGGCAGGCTGAGCGCATGGGCAAGCGGTGGGGCATATGGCTTTCGGCATTGGCGTTGCTGGCGTGGCTGACGCCGGCGCCGATGGCGTGGGCGGCGGAGGGCGCCGGAGGCGGCTACATCCGGCTGGGCTATGCGGACGTGGCGCTCTCCGCATTGCTGTTCGTTCTCGCCACGGGGCTTTCGCTGCTGTTGCGGCTGGGAGTGTGGCGTTCGCTGGCGTGGGTGGCGGTGCGCATGGTGGCGCAGTTGCTGCTGGTGGGGCTGGTGTTGCGGTTCATTTTCACGGCCACCAATGGCTGGATCACGCTGGCGGCGGCGGGCGTGATGGCCACGATGGCCATGCGCGAGGTGATGAATCGGCAGGAACGGCCGCTGGCCGGGGCCTGGCGCTGGCTGCCCGGACCGGCCTCCATGCTGCTCATCGGCACGCTGGCGGTGGTGTATGCGCAGATGGTGGTGCTGCGACCGGAGCCGTGGTTTGCGCCGCGGCAACTGCTGCCCATTTTCGGCATGGTGCTGGGCAATTCCATGAATGGGGTGAGTCTGGGGCTGAACGCCATCAGCCGGGCGGTGGTGCGCGAGCGGGCGGCCATCGAGGCGCGGCTGCTGCTGGGTTTCACCCGTTGGCGGGCCATCCGGCCGTTCGCGGCCGAAGCGCTGCGCACGGCGCTCACCCCCATCATGAACGCCATGGCGGCCACCGGCGTCATTTCCCTGCCCGGCATGATGACGGGGCAGATCCTGGCCGGGGTGGCGCCGGTGGAGGCGGTGAAATATCAGCTCATGATCATGTTCCTGATCGCCGGCGTGGTGGGGCTGGCGGCCATGGGGGCCATGGGGGCGATGCTGTGGCGGCTGACCGATGAACGCCACCGGCTGCGGCCGGACAGGCTGGCGGCGGCGTGAGGGCCATGCCAAAAAGAACCGCGCAGAAAGCCCCGCGTCCTTACCCAGCTCCCAGGTTGTCGAAAACGGGGGTTGGATCGGGGCGCGGGGCGGTGGGTGGTTCTTTATGCAACCTGGCATCAGTCATTGCGCAACTTGGCACAAGACGGGAAGGCGGGACGGCTTGTCAGCGGGGTGGGGAATGCGCTATATGCCCGCATCCCGGAAATTCGCGCCGGCGGAAGACCGTGGCGGGGACGGTCACCCCTGGAGGAAGCTCGCCACGCCGCAGGCGCTGTTTTCGGTCGTGAACAGCCGAAATGGAGAATACGGACATGGCCAATATCGTTGAAATGACGGCCGAGCGGCGGGAAGAGGGCGGCAAGGGGGCCGCACGCCGTCTGCGCAAGGCCGGGCGGGTGCCGGGCGTCATCTATGGTGGCGGCGAGGCGCCGGAAATGATCCACGTGTCCTTCGTCGACCTGTTGAAACAGGTCAATACGGGCACCTTCGAATCGACACTGGTGGATCTGGACGTGGACGGCAAGAAAGTGCGAGCCATTCCGCGCGATGTGCAGCTCGATCCGGTGCGCGACTTTCCCATTCACGTGGATTTCCTGCGCGTGGGCAAGGGCACGCGCATCGCGGTGGAAGTGCCGGTGGAATACATCAACGAGGAAGCCTCGCCGGGCCTGAAGCGTGGCGGTGCGCTCAATGTGGTGCGCCACGAGGTGGAGCTTTACGTGGACGCGGAGAATATCCCGGAGAAGATCGTGGCCGATCTTTCCGGGCTGGAAATCGGCGACGTGCTGCATATTTCCGACGTGCAGCTGCCCGAGGGCGCGGAACCCGTAATTCACGATCGCGATTTCACGCTGGTCACCATCACCGGTCGCGCCGCGGAAACCGTGGAGGGCGAGGAAGCCGAGAGCGAGGAAGGCGAGGGCGAAGAAGAGGCCTGAGCCCGCTTTCCGGCATTGTCTTCCGGCATTTTCGAGCCGGCCCGGCGGGTGCGTCCTTCCGGGCCGGTTGCATTGAGGCGGATGCATGAGGCTCATCGTCGGACTGGGCAATCCGGGCGGCAAATATGCCCGGCACCGGCACAACGTCGGGTTCATGGCGGTGGACGCCATCGCCGCCGCCCATGGCTTCGGCCCGTGGCGAAAGAAATTTTCCGGCGAGGTGGCGGAAGGGCGCATCGGCGGTGAAAAGGTGTTGCTGCTAAAGCCCATGACCTACATGAACGAATCGGGCCGCAGCGTGGGCGAGGCGGTGCGCTTTCACAAGATCGCGCCGGAAGACATCATCGTCATTCACGACGAACTTGATTTGGCGCCGGGGCGCATCCGCGTGAAAACCGGTGGCGGGCATGCCGGACACAACGGGTTGCGCAGCATCATCGCCCACATCGGGCCGGACTTTCACCGGCTGCGCATCGGCATCGGCCATCCCGGCGAAAAGGCGCGGGTGCATGGACATGTGCTCTCCGACTTTGGCGTGGCGGAGCGGAAATGGCTGGAGCCGCTGCTGGAGGCCATCGCCCGGCATGCCGGGCTGCTGGTGGCGGGGCGGTTCTCCGATTTCGGCAGCCGGGTGATGATGGACGCGCCGCCGCCCGAAAAGGATTGAGCGGGAGAGGATCATGGGGTTCAAGTGCGGCATCGTGGGCCTGCCGAACGTGGGCAAATCGACGCTTTTCAACGCGTTGACGAAAACCGCCGCGGCGCAGGCGGCGAACTATCCCTTCTGCACCATCGAGCCGAACGTGGGCGAGGTGGCGGTGCCGGACACGCGGCTGGAAAAGCTGGCGGCGATCGCGCAATCGGCACAGGTGGTGCCGACGCGCATCACCTTCGTGGACATCGCCGGGCTGGTGCGCGGCGCGTCGAAGGGCGAGGGGCTGGGCAACCAGTTTCTGGCCAATATCCGTGAGGTGGACGCCATCGTGCACGTGCTGCGCTGCTTCGAGGATTCCGACATCACGCACGTGGAAGGCGGCGTCGATCCGCTGCGCGATGCCGAGATCATCGAGACGGAGCTGATGCTGGCCGACCTGGAGAGCCTGGAGAAGCGCGTGCCGATGCTGCAGAAGAAGGCCACCACCGGCGACAAGGAGGCGAAGGCCGACCTGGCGGTCATCAACGCCGCGCTGGAGCAGCTGCGCGAAGGGCGGCCGGCGCGGCTGGCCGACATCGGCGAGGAGCAGCGCCCGCGCTTTCGCCGCCTGCAACTGCTGACGGCCAAGCCGGTGCTCTACGTGTGCAACGTGGACGAGGACTCCCTGCCCGATGGCAACGAATGGGTGGAAAAGGTGCGCGCGCGGGCGGCGGAGGAAGGCGCGGGCGTGGTGGTGATCGCGGCGGCGCTGGAAGAACAACTGGCGCAGCTGGACGAGGAAGAGCAGCGCGAATATCTGGAAAGCGTCGGGCTCTCCGAGCCGGGCCTGAACCGGCTCATCCGCGCCGGTTACGAACTGCTCGATCTGATTACCTTCTTCACCGCCGGGCCGAAGGAGGCGCGCGCGTGGACGGTGAAGCGTGGCGCGAAAGCGCCGGAGGCGGCGGGCGTGATTCACACCGATTTCCAGCGCGGATTCATCCGGGCGGAAGTCATCTCCTATGAGGATTACGTGGCCTGTGGCGGCGAGGCGGGGGCGCGCGACGCCGGCAAGTTGCGTCAGGAAGGCAAGGATTACGTGGTGCAGGACGGCGACGTGATGCATTTCCGCTTCAATGTCTGATACCAATCTGCGCAAAGGTTGACCTGTGAAACCGCCCCGCGCCCTCAGGCCCTTGTTTTTCATGATTTGGGGGGGCAAGTGGGGGCGCGGGGCGGTGGGTGGTTCTTCATGCATCTTGGTATGATGCGTGCCTCCTCAAAAAATTCCTCGCATGCATTGAAGCGCGTCTTCCCGCTCCTATCTGTAGCGATACGGGCGGTCAATTCCCTTCAACGAACAGTCACACTTGCAAGCGGCGAAGCACCTGCCTTCGCCGGGGAATGACGCGCGTATTTCGAAACGACGGCATGCGGAAAGGAGCAGAAAAATGAGTGAAGCAGTGATGTCGGATGCGGCCGGCGCGGTGGATGCAAGGGCGCTGGCCGGTAAATGGAAGTGGCTGATGCTGGATGGCGCGTTGATGGTGTTGGTGGGGCTGATCGCCCTGTTCGCGCCCATCCCGGCGGTTTATGCCATGACCATCGTGTGGGGCGCGTTCGCCTTCGTGGACGGGATCTTTTCCATCGCCGCGGGCATAGGCAGGGCGCGCAAGAAAGAGGAACACTGGGTGGCCATGTTGCTGCGCGGCGCGCTGGGGCTGATGGCGGGCATCGTGGTGCTGGTGATGCCGATGGTGGCGACGGTGGCGCTGACCGCGTTTACCTGGGCGATGATCTCCATCTGGACACTGGCGACGGGCGTGATGGAAGTGGCCGCGGCCATTCGCCTGCGCAAGGAGATCAAGGGCGAGTGGATGCTGGCGCTGTCCGGCATCGTCTCGGTTATCATCGGCCTGCTGGTGCCGGCAATCATCATCATGTATCCGGCGGCTTCCATCGTGGCCATGGGCTATGTCATCGGTTTCTGGGCGCTGGCGCATGGCGCGTTGACGCTGAGCCTGGCCTGGAAACTGAAAAAGATCGACGCCTGAGACGGATTCCCCGGAGCGGGAAGTCATTCCCGCTCCTTTCGTTCGTTGCCTGTCCGCCACCACCCGCCATAATCGCGGGCGGTGGGGACGGGCGCTCTTGCGATGGCGCATCGGGGAGATGTATTTTCCCGGCTGTACCGGAGGTGATTCGTTTCTGTTTTTTCGGGGAGAGAGAAGATGCGGCGACTTGTTGTGATGATTGCGGCAGGGATGCTGGCGTCCGCCATTGCCACGCCCGAGGCGCTGGCGGTGAAGAAGCGCTACAATTTCGGCCCGCACAAGCTCACGTTCGACGCGCAGAAATATGCGCCGCGCATTGTCGATTACGTGACCGACGAGAAGCCGGGCACGATCATCATCGACACGCGCAACCGCTATCTCTACCTGGTGCTGGGGCATGACAAGGCCAAGCGCTATGGCATTGGCGTGGGGCGCTATGGGTTTCAATGGTCGGGTATCGCGAAGGTCGGGCGCAAGCAGAAGTGGCCGGACTGGCACCCGCCCAAGGAGATGATCGAGCGCGAACTGAAGAAATATGGCCGCAAGCTTCCCGAGAAGATGCCCGGCGGGCCGAACAATCCGCTCGGCGCGCGCGCCATGTATCTCTATCAGAACGGCAAGGACACGCTCTATCGCATCCATGGCACCAATGCGCCGTGGTCGATCGGACGGGCGGTGTCCTCGGGCTGCATCCGGCTGCGCAACGAGGACGTCATCGACCTCTACAAGCGGGTGAAGGTGGGGGCGAAGGTCATCGTGAAGTGAGCGGGCGCAGGCGAAGTGGCCAGGCCCGCGCTCAGCCGTGGCGCAAGCGGCGCACCAGCTTGAAGATGCCTTGCGCCGCGCCCTCCGCCACCGGCAGGGCGGCGGGACCGAAGCCCGCGTCCAATGAGCCGGATTCCACCACGTTGCTCTGGCTGATGGTGCCCAGCAGCCTGCCGTTGGGCGCGCGGACCGTCCATTTCAGGCGCACGCGCTGGCCGCGCGGTGTCTTCGGCCCCAGCTCCACCCGGCCGGTGATGGTCATGGAATCCGCGCGCTTTTTCGGATAGACCGGCCAGCCGGCCTTGCGCAGCACCAGGCGCAGGGCGCGGGCCAGCTCGGCGTTGCCCTTGCCCGGCGCGCCTTTCACGCCAAGGACGGCGACGGAGGCGATCTTCACCACCTTGTCGCCGGAGGGGGGCGATTTCCTTCCCTTTGCGGAAGGTTTGGCCATCGGATCCCTTTTATCGTTTACGTCAGAGTCATTCACGCCCAATTCGGCCCGGGCCTGGGGCGGCAGGCCGGCGAACAGGGCGGGATCCAGTTCGTTTTCCGCGTTCGGGCCGGGGGTCACCAGCGCGTCGCCCGGCGGCGGTTCCACACGGGTGGGGGCGGGCTCCAGCGACGGCGCGCCGCCGGCGCAGGCGGCCAGCCACAGACAGGTCAGCAATGGGGCATATGCGAAGGCGCGGCGCATCATGGCAACAGCACGATGCCCGAGAGCTGGCGGCCATAATCGGGTTCGTCGCGCTGGCAGGCGCGGCGGTAGGAAAAGAACATCGCCTCCTCGCCATGGGTGCAGCGGGCGAGATCGTGCACCAGACCCAGGCCGGCGGCGCGCAGGCGGTGGGCGATGTAGCCCGACAGGTCGAACATGGCGTGGCCTTCGCGGGGGGAATCGTCGAAGAAGCGGGCGTTTGCCGCGTCTTCCCCGAGGAAGCGCTGCCGGAACTCCGGGCCGACCTCATAGGCCGCGCGCGAAATGCAGGGGCCGACGGCGGCGACGATGTTTTCCCGCCGTGCGCCCAGCGATTCCATGGCCGCGATGGTGGACTCCAGCACGCCGCCGATGGCGCCGCGCCAGCCGGCATGGGCGGCCGCGACCACCCGTGCGCCAGCGTCGGCGAACAGGATGGGGCCGCAGTCGGCGGTGTTCACCGCCACCATCAGCCCGGGCACGGTGGTGGCGATGGCGTCGGCCACCGGTGGGGCGTCGAAAGGCCAGTCGTTGACGTTGGTGATGGTGGCGCAGACGTCCGTGTGGCGCTGGTGCGGGGTGGCGAGGTGCGCGGCCTCCAGCGCGGCGCGGGCGCGGCGGCGATTCTCGCGCACCGCGCGCGGGTCGTCGCGGGAGCCGAGGCCGGTGTTCAGGCTGGCGTAGAGGCCTTCCGACACGCCGCCGCGACGGGTGAAGAAGCCGTGGCGGACGCCGGGTAATGCCTCCAGTGGGGGTGCGGTGAGATGGTCGGCCATGGCGTTCCTCCTGTTTGGCGGTGCATGATGCGCACGAGAACGGGCGCAATCAAGACATGGCGAAAGGCGGCGGTGTCGGCATGTCCGGTGTGTGGGCGCAGAGCACCTTGAACAGGCCGCCCATGTGCTCCATGCCGGCGATGCGCTCGGCGCCACGCAACAGGCGGTCGGCCTGCGCTTCATCGGCGTTGGCGAGCAGGATTTGCAGGCGTTCGCGCAGGCCCAGGCCCAACAGAAAGGCGCCCTGTTCCAGCACGGGCGGGATGCGCAGGCCGACCATGGCTTCCGCCAGGGCGGCGAAGTCCACGTGCGCGGTGAGGTCGCTCTCGCCGGGGTGGTGGAAAACGCTCACCTGGCGGTGGCGGTGCAGGGCCTGGAGGGTTTCGCCGGGGCCGGGGCTGACGTGGCCATAGTCGATGATGAGGGCGGCGCCGCCGTTCCGGCGCAGCAGGGCGGCGATGCGGCGGGCGAAACCGGCGCGTTGCGGCGATATTTCGATCATGCTGCCAACGGGCAGGTTTCGCGCCCAGCGGGGCAGGGCGGCTTCCGGCAGAGGCTGGCCGGTGGCGGCGAAGGCGAGCGCGCCGTTTGCGTCCTCCACCACCAGTCGTTCGCGCCAGCCCGCCGCCGTGCGTTCGAAATGATGCACCGGCAGGGCGTCGAAGAACTCGTTGGCGATGACGAGGACGGGGCCGCCTTTCATTGCTTCCGGCGGAGGCAGATCGTCATGCCAATGCAGGGAGGCGGCGAGAGGCTCCAGACGCCGGCGCTGTTCGGTGCGCAGATGCGCGGAAACCTCCACCAGATGCACCCGCAACGCCTTTAGAAAATCCGGCGCGGCGCGGGCGGCGCGCAACAGGTCCGCCATCAACAGCCCGCGCCCCGGCCCCAGTTCCAGAAGGTGCAGACGCGCCGGCCGACCCAGCGATTGCCAGCAGGCGATGGTCCAGATGCCGATGAGTTCGCCAAAAATCTGAGAGGCTTCCGGGGCGGTGATGAAGTCGCCGCTTTCGCCGAGGGGCTGGCGGGTGGTGTAGTAGCCGTGTTCGGGATGGGTGAGGCAGAGCCGCATGTAGTCGGCGACGCTGATGCCGCCCGCGCGCCGGATGCGCCGGCGGATCAGGCGCTCCAGCGGCGTTTGCTCTTTTCCGGTCATGCCATCTTCGCCGTGCGGGCGCGGGCGATGAGCCACAGGCCGACGAGCATGAGCGGCAGGGAGAGCAGCATGCCCATGGTCAGCCAGCCACCATACAGATAGCCCAATTGTCTGTCCGGCTCGCGGAAGAACTCCACCGCGAAACGGGCCAGCCCGTAGCCGAAGGCGAAAACGCCGGAAACGAGTCCCTGGCGGCGCAGCGCGCCTTTCCGCACCAGCCAGTGCAGCACCACGAACAGCACGATGCCTTCCAGCGTCGCCTCGTAGAGCTGGCTGGGGTGGCGTGGTTGCGGGCCGGCGTGGGGGAAGATCATGGCCCAGGGGGCGTCCGTCGGGCGGCCCCACAATTCGCCGTTGATGAAGTTGGCGATGCGGCCCAGGAACAGGCCGATGGGCGTGGCGGCGGCGGCGATGTCCATGAGCCGCCAGAAGGGGATGCCGCGCCGCCGGGCGAAGGCCCATGTCGCCGTCAGCACGCCGAGAAAGCCGCCATGGAAGGACATGCCGCCCCGCCAGACCTTGATGACGTCCAGCGGGTGGGCGAGGAAATATGCGGGCGCGTAGAACAGGACATAGCCGAGGCGCCCGCCCAGCAC
>JALVFB010000265.1 GCA_027030295.1 Hyphomicrobiales bacterium | reverse complement strand
ATTATCCGGCACGCCGCTTCCCGCTAGCCCGCATTTCTTCCGCAGGGCCTTCAACCACGCCTTGCGCGCGGCTTGCACGCGAAGGGCTTCCTTCTTGCCCAGGGCATCACGCAGGTGCAGCCACCAGACATCCACTTCCGAGGCATAATGGGAAAACTCCTCCTTCAATTCGGCAAGGCACAGTTCCGGGGAGGGATATTGCGCGCAAACATCCTCCCCCGCCAAGGCAAAGGGTATTTCCCAGGCCACGGACAAAAACATCAATATCCGCAGAAGATATGTCGCCCATCCCCTCAACGCGTCCCGCCTTACTGCGCCTGCACGATCTTCAGCGCCAGCCACGGCATCAGGTTGAACACGTAGATGAACAGCTCATACTGGATCAGCCAACGGAAGTAATCCTCGTCCAGCTTCTCCACCGGCAGCGGAAACACCCGCCGCACGATCATGGTGATCCACGGCCATTCCAGCCACACGAACAGCCACGCCAGGGCCAGAAAACCGATGTTCAGCACCGTCATCCAGCCGAAAAAGGCGGTGAGTTGATCCAGGGTCATGGCGCTACCTCCCTATGCTCCATTTACAGAGATGGGATCTGCGCCGGCCATTTTCACCCACTCCTTTCCGCCGCCCCGCCGCGGCTGCGCAAACCGGAAAGCGCCCGGATGACGCCGCGCAGCGTGCGCACCTCCTGCTCGGAAAGCTCCGCCCGCTCCAGCATGTTGCGCAAATTGCGCACGATCACGGGCCGCATGTCCTTGGCGCGAAAATAATCCGCCTCGTCCAGCGCCGCTTCCAGATGCTCGAACAGGCCGATCAGCTCCGCCCGCGTCGCCGGGCGTGAGTCCGGCATCTGCAACCCCGGCGTCACCGGCGGCGCTTCCGCCGTGCCCATGCCCACGCTTTCGCCGGCCACGTGCCGATACCACTCGTAGGCCACCAGCAGCACGGCTTGAGCGATATTCAACGAGGCGAAGTCCGGATTCACCGGCGCCGTGATGATGACATCCGCCAATGATACCTCGTCATTGGTCAGCCCCCAGCGCTCGCGCCCGAAGAGCAGACCCATTTTCTGGCCCTTCGCCACCCGCGCGTGCATCTCGCGCCCCGCCTCTTCCGGCGTGATCACCGTCTTGGTCATGCCGCGCGGGCGCGCCGTGGTGGCATAGACCCGGTGCAGATCGGCGATGGCCTCCTGAAGCGTGTCGAACACCCGCGCGCCTTCGATGATCCAGTCCGCGCCGGAAGCCGCCCGCCGCGCCTTCTCGTTCGGCCACGCCTCGCGCGGATCCACCAGCCGCAATTCGGAAAGGCCGAAGTTGGCCATGGCCCGCGCCGCCGTGCCGATATTTTCCCCCAGCTGCGGGTTCACCAGAATGACCACCGGCGCCGTCGGATCGATGTTGCCCGGCCGCTTCGTCTTGCCCATGTCCTGACCTCCTTCAGCGCCGGCTGTAATACCATGCCGGCAGACCCGCAAGCAGATACAGGCCCAGCAGCTCCAGCAATGTAAGCGGCTTTTCCGTCGCCAGGTGCAGCAACAGCAGCGCCACGGTGGTGCTCATCAGCGCGAGGCCGGCCATGATGACCCTGGGGTTCGAGCCGGTCTGATCGCGCAGCCGCCAGTTCGCCACCGAGACGCCGATGGACACCAGCAGGAAGGTCATGGAGCTGAACGAGGCGATGATTTCCAGCCCGCCCAGCAGCGCGAAGGCCAGCCCCAGCAGGGTCATGGCCACCACCGCCGCCCACGGCGCGCCGTCGGCATTGCGCGCCTTCAGAAACGCCGGCATGTGCCGCTCGCGCGCCATTTCCGCCATTATCCGCGCCGCGCCGAACACCGTGGCGTTGATGGCCGATGACGTGGCCAGCAGCGCCGCAACGCCGACCATCACCACGCCGGCCTCTCCCAGCACCGGCCGCGCCGCTTCCGCCAGCGCGTATTCCTCCGCGCCGACGATACGTTGCTCCGGCAGGTTGCCGATGGCGACGATGGCCAACAGGATGTAGATGGACGAGGTGATGGCGATGGCGCCGTAGATGCCGCGCGGAATGTTCTTTTCGGGCTCCCGCGTTTCCTGCACGGCATTGGTGATGAGCTGAAACCCCTCGTAGGCCACGAAGATGAGCGCCCCGGCCATGAAGATGGAGGCGAAGCCCTTGTCCAGCAATGGTTGCATGTTGCGCGCATCCGCCGTCTCCAGCCCGGCGATGGCGAACACGGCGAGGATGAGGATCTTGGCATAGACCACGAGATCCTCCGTGCGCCCGGAGGTTTTCGCGCTGCGCAGGTTCACGAACATGAAGAACAGCAGCACGGCGGCGGAAAGCCCCATGCGCAGGCCATGATCATCGGAACGCCCCAGCAGGTCGGCGCCATAGGCCCCGAAGGTGAAGGCATAGAGCGCCAGCGTGCCCACATAGCCGATGACGACCGTCCAGCCGGTCATGGCCGAGAAATGCGGCTTCTTTGGAAAGGCCCGCTTGATATAGACATAGCTGGCGCCATCGTTGCGAAAAGCCAGCGCCAGCCGGATGTAGGAATATCCGGCGAAAAAGGCCACCAGCGACCCGATGAGAAAGGCGAATGGCGCGGCATGACCGGTGATCGAGACGGCCAGCCCGAGCATGGAGAAGATGCCGCCGCCGATCATGCCACCGACGCCGATGGCGATCAGCTCCAGCAGCCCCAGCGCTTTCCCGCTCGCCTTGTCCGCCCCTGGCACCCGCATTGCCCCGCTCCCAGGCGATGTGAAGGCGCGCAGCGAGGCAAACGGACAACCGCCGCTCAGCTCACCGCTGCCCCCAGCTTTTCGGCGATCAGCGCCCGCACGGCATCCGCCGCATCCGCAGCCTTGCCGGCCTCCGGCCCGCCGGCCTGCGCCAGCTCAGGCCGCCCGCCGCCACCCTTGCCACCGACGATGGGCGCTGCCGCGCGCACGAGATCGACGGCATTGACCTTGCCCTTCAGATCGTCGCTGACCGCGGCGACGATGGCCACCTTGCCATCCACCACGTCGATGACGACGACCACGCCCGAACCGAGCTTGCCCTTCAAGGCATTGGCCAGATCGCGCAGCTCCTTCGGCGGAATGTCCTCCACCTGCTTCAACAACACCTTGACGCCACCGATCTCTTCCGGCCGTTCTTCGGCGCCGCCGCCCAGGGCCAGTTTTTTCTTCGTCTCGGCCAGCTCTTTCTGCAGCTTCTTGCGCTCCTCCAGCAGCGCCGAGACGCGCTCCGGCACCTGCTCCGGCGAGATCTTCAACAGCGCCGCCGTTTCGTGCAGCAATCGCTCCTGCTCTTCCAGATATTCCAGCGCCCTGGCGCCGGCCAGCGCCTCCACCCGGCGCACACCCCCGGCGATAGCGCCTTCGGAGACGATCTTCAGCACCCCGATGTCGCCGGTGCGCGACACGTGCGTGCCGCCACACAGCTCCAGCGAGAAGGTATCCTTGTTACCGGTGCCCTCGGGCTGCCTGCCCATGGCCACCACCCGCACCTCGTCGTCATATTTCTCGCCGAACAGCGCCATGGCTCCGGCCTTCTTCGCCTCGTCGATGCTCATCAGCCGGGTGGTGACCTCGTCGTTCTGCACGATGACGCGGTTGGCCAGCTCCTCCACCTTGTGAATTTCCTCCGGGCTCATGGCCTTCGGATGCGCGAAGTCGAAGCGCAGCCGGTCCGGCGCCACCAGCGAGCCTTTCTGCACCACGTGCGTACCCAGCACCTGCCGCAACGCCTCGTGCAGCAGGTGGGTGGCCGAGTGATGCCGCCGGGTATGCGCACGCAGCTCGTGATCCACCTCCAGGTGCGCCTCTTCACCCACCTCGAGCGCGCCCTTTTCCAGAACGCCGAGATGGGCGATGACCGTGCCCGCACGCTTCTGGGTGTCCGTCACCCGGAACAGCGCGCCGGAACGGGTGCGGATGACGCCCTGATCCCCCACCTGACCGCCGCTTTCCGGGTAGAACGGCGTCTGGTTGAACACCAGCGCCGCTTCCTCGCCGGCTTCCAGTTCGTCCACGCGTTCGCCGCCACGCACGATGGCCTGTAGCGTGGCCTCCGCCTCTTCCGTTTCGTAGCCCAGGAACTCGCTGGCGCCCACCTCGTCGGCCAGCGCGAACCATACGGCCTCCTCCTTTTCCTCGCCGGAACCGGCCCAGGCTTGCCTGGCGCGGGCGCGCTGCTCTTCCATGGCGGCGTCGAAGCCGGCCTTGTCCACCGAAATGCCGCGCGCGCGCAGCACATCCTCGGTCAGATCAAACGGAAAGCCGTAGGTATCGTAAAGCTTGAAGGCCACCTCGCCGGGCAGCACGTCGCCCGGCTTCAGGCTGGCGGAAGCCTCCTCCAGCAGTTTCAGGCCCCGCGAGAGGGTTTCGCGAAAACGCGTCTCCTCCAGCAGCATGGTATCCTGGATGAGCGTTTGCGCCTCGCGCAGCTCCGGATAGGCGTCGCCCATCTCCGCGATCAGCGCCGGCACCAGCTTGTGGAATGACGGCTCCTTCACCCCCAGCATCTCCAGATGGCGGATGGCCCGGCGCATGATGCGGCGCAGCACGTAGCCACGGCCCTCGTTGGAAGGCAGCACGCCGTCGGCAATGACGAAGGAGGTGGCGCGCAGATGATCGGCGATAACCCGATGCGAAGCCCTGCGCTCGCCCTCCGCCTTCACGCCGGAAAGATCCTCGATGGCGGCGATGAGATGGCGGAACAGGTCGATCTCGTAGTTGTCGTGCGTGCCCTGCAGCACGGCGGCGATGCGTTCCAGCCCCATGCCGGTATCGATGGAAGGCCTGGGCAGCGGCACGCGCTCTTCCGGCGTGACCTGGTCGTATTGCATGAACACGAGATTCCAGATCTCGACGAAACGATCGCCGTCTTCATCCGGCGATCCCGGCGGCCCGCCGGGAATGTGTTCGCCATGGTCATAGAAGATTTCCGAGCACGGACCGCACGGACCGGTGTCGCCCATGGACCAGAAATTGTCCGATCCGGCGATGCGGATGATCTTTTCCTCCGGCAGGCCGGCGATCTTCTTCCACAGCTCGAAGGCTTCGTCGTCGTCGATGTAGACCGTGACCAGCAGGCGCTCCACCGGCAGACCGAACTCTTTCGTCACCAGCCGCCAGGCGTAGTCGATGGCGCCTTCCTTGAAATAATCGCCGAAGGAGAAGTTGCCCAGCATCTCGAAAAAGGTGTGATGCCGGGCGGTGTAGCCCACGTTGTCCAGGTCATTGTGCTTGCCGCCGGCGCGCAGGCATTTCTGGGCGGTGGCGGCGCGGGTATAGGGGCGCGTTTCCAGCCCGGTGAAAACGTTCTTGAACTGCACCATGCCCGCATTGGTGAACATCAGCGTCGGATCGTTGCGCGGCACCAGCGGGCTGGAGGGCACGATCTCGTGCCCTTGCGCGCGGAAATACTCCAGAAAGGCCTTGCGGATGTCGTTGACCCCAGCACCCTGCATCACTCTCACCTGCCTGCTGACCCGCACGGGCGTGGTGCTCGTTCCACACACCCGCGCCACGGATGTTTCTGCTTAGTGGCAGTGATATGGCCGCTTCCGCAATCCCGCGCAAGCCCCGTGCCGCAGCATGCGATCGCCCCGCGCTCACTCCGCGGCGGAATCATCCGGCTTGATGGCCTTTTCCGCCACCAGCCCGGCGTTGGCGCGAATGGCCTGTTCGACCTCTTCGGCGACTTCCGGATGCTCGGCCAGGAATTTCTTGGCGTTTTCGCGTCCCTGGCCGATGCGCTGACCCTGATAGGAGAACCAGGAGCCGGCCTTGTCCACCACGCCGGCGGCCACGCCCAGGTCCAGCAGCTCGCCGGTGCGCGAGATGCCCTCGCCATACATGATGTCGAACTCCACCTGGCGAAACGGCGGGGCGACCTTGTTCTTCACCACCTTCACCCGGGTGTGGTTGCCGATGACCTGATCGCGGTCCTTGATGGCGCCGATGCGGCGGATTTCCAGCCGCACGGAGGAATAGAACTTCAGCGCGTTGCCGCCGGTGGTCACCTCCGGACTGCCATAGACCACCCCGATCTTGTGACGGATCTGGTTGATGAAGATCACCATGCAGTTCGACCGCGAAATGGAGGCCGTGAGCTTGCGCAACGCCTGGCTCATCAGCCGCGCCTGCAATCCGGGCAGCGAATCGCCCATTTCGCCTTCCAGCTCCGCCTTGGGCGTCAGCGCCGCCACCGAATCGACCACCAGCACGTCGATGGCGCCGGAGCGCACCAGCGTGTCGGCGATTTCCAGCGCCTGTTCGCCCGTATCCGGCTGCGAGATGAGCAACTCGTCCACATCCACGCCCAGGCGTCGGGCATAAACCGGATCGAGCGCATGCTCCGCGTCCACGAAGGCGCAGATGCCGCCGCGCTTCTGGGCTTCCGCCACCACGTGCAGGGCCAGCGTCGTCTTGCCCGAGGATTCCGGACCGAAAATCTCGATGATGCGCCCCTTCGGCAGACCGCCGATGCCCAGCGCGATGTCCAGCCCCAACGAGCCGGTGGGAATGGCCTCCACCTCGATGGCCTTGTTGTCTCCCAGCTTCATCACCGAGCCCTTGCCGAAGGCCCGCTCGATCTGGCTCAGTGCCGCCTGCAGCGCTTTCTGCTTGTCCATGCCCGTCTCTTCGACCAGTTTCAGTTTTGCCTGTGCCATTGCCGGTTTCCTCTCTTAGCGCACCTGCCGACGATTTGCATACGGGGCCGTCCGCCCCTGTTGATTTCGCACTATGTTCTCATAATGGATGCATGTCAAGCACAGACTGTGAATTGTGTGGAAATATAAGGGAACGTATGGACTATCGGGCGAAAGAACATCTCCGGTCGCCACGGCCGCCAGGTGATCAACGGCGCCGGCGGACGGCGAAAACCGAAAGACCTCACGCGAAGCCCGCCCTCCGTTCCCGGTGGGAAACGAAGAGCGGGCGATGGGAGGGGTCTGGAAGAAGAAGAGGAGAAGCAAGAAGATGAGCCGGACGCATGCCGGGGGCTAGGGTTGCCGCCAAAGCCGCCTGGTGGGGAGAGATTGCATGCGTCCGGCTCGGGCGGGCCGGGTCAAGCGGGTCAAACCCGGCCCATTCCGTGGTCGCTCGTTTGTCGTTTCACGCCTCCTTCGTGGTGCCCGCCGTCAGTTCACCTGCGCCAGTTGCAGCGGCTTCCGCCAGGCCCGCCGCAGCGCCGCGGCCAGTTCGCGCACGCTGGTTTCCGGCCCCACCGGAGTGTCGAAGGGATCCAGCCCCAGCGATGCATAGACATTGGCGATGGCGTTCTGCAGGTCGGCATAGGCCACGTCATATTTCACCGCCGCCAGCACCGTGTTCATCTGCTCGCGGATCAGGCTCTGTTCGCTGGCCGCGTCGTTCAGGGCCGCCGCCTTGATCTTGTTCAGGATGCGCCGCTGCACGTCGAAATAGTCCGCCGCCGCCCGGAACACATGCTGCTGGTAGAGGTGGCGCACCCTTGCGATGTGCACCTGGGCGATGATGGCCATGGCCATGGCCTGCGCCTGCGCCTTCAGAAGCTCGTCTCTTGCCTTGATCTGCCGCTGACGCGCCGGCAGGCGGAACAATCTCAGGAGGTTCCAGGTGGTGCGCGCGCCCCAGCTCACCCAGTTGTTGTTGTAGAGATACTTGTTGGAATCCCAGTTCGGGCCCGCATAGAGCCTGATGCCAGGCAGCATCTCGAGCAGCGCCGCATTGGCCTCCTGCGCGTTGATCCGCTGCTGATAGGCCAGCTCGCGCAATTCCGGCCGGTTGCGCAGCGCGATTTCGATCATCCGCGGCGCGTTCCAGCGCATGTTCAGCCCCATCGGACGGCGCTTCGGGATGGCCAGCCGAAATTCCGCACCCGGCGCGACGTTCATCAGCAGCGCCAGCTGCTCGCGCGCCACCCGCAGATTGCGCTGCAATTCCGCCAGTTGCCGCCGGATGCTGATGAGCTCGCGCTCATAGGTCAGCGCCGCCAGCGGCTCGGTGCCGCTGCGCTCCTGCCGCCGCGCGTTGGCCAGCGCCCTTGATACCCGCGACCGCAAGCGCCGCATCACCGCCCCCAGCCGCTGCGCGCTGGCCGCGCGCCAGAAGGCCGTGCGCACATCCTCGATGATGCGGTTGACCACCTTGCGCGTGCGCTCCTGCGCGATCAGCGCACGGTCCGCCGCCTGTTTGGCGCGCACATAGGACAGGCCGAAATCCAGAATGTCCCAGGAGAACTCCAGCTTGGCGGTGAAGTCATTCTTCTCGCTGGACCTGGAAGGGGCCAGCGATTGCGTGTGCGTGAGCAGGTTTTCGGAACTGCCGCCCGGCTCGTTCGAACGCCCCGAATAGCCGGCCTCCGCCACCAGCGAGGGCAGCATCTCCCAGCTCTTCAGCTCCACGTCGCCCATCGCCAGCGCCTGCTTCATGCGCTCCACCCGGAAGTCCAGGTTGTATTTCAGCGCTCGCGCCATGGCCTCGTAAAGGGTCACGGGCCCGGTGATGGGTTCCTGATCCGCCGCCAGTGCGCTCAGGTTGGTTTCCGCGAACGAAACCATCTCCTCGGAAGTCAGCGCCTGGGGTTGTATCGCGCATCCGGCCAGCCACACCGCCAGCGCCGCCGCTGCCACCTGTTTCCCCTTCATACCCCTCTACCCCTGGTATATTCTGTTTTCTACAACATATCACAGGTTGCATTTTCAGCCAAGAAAAAATGCCCGGTGCATTCTCTCGGTGTCGGCAT
>JALVFB010000264.1 GCA_027030295.1 Hyphomicrobiales bacterium | reverse complement strand
CGTTGCAGTTCGGCGCGACCCTTCCCGGTGATGGTATAGACCTTGCGCGGCGGGCGGCCCGAGCCGTCGTCCTCCGTGCGCACGCGCACCAGCCCTTCCTTCAGCATGCGCGCCAGCGCCGGATAGATGGAGCCATAGGAAGCATCGATGAAGTGCGAAAAGGCGCCCTTTTCCACCATCTTGCGGATTTCATACCCCGTGGCCTCGCGCAAGGAGAGAATGCCCAGGCACAGGGTGCGCACGTTCATGGTCATGCCAGCCTCATGGTCATATATCGGTTCAACATATGAACTATCGCTTCGTTATATATCGAGTCAATAGCTTTTCGCTCCCCTTGCGGTGCCTGCGGCGGCGGCCTATTTTCCCGCCCAATGGCAACTGGAGGCTCCTCCTTGAACGAACGGGCAAATACGGCGCCGAGGGTGGGCATGGTTTCGCTGGGCTGCGCCAAGGCGCTGGTGGATTCAGAGCGCATCGCCTCGGCGCTGCGGGCGGAAGGCTATGATTTCGCGCCGGATTACGCGGGCGCGGACGTGGTGATCGTGAACACCTGCGGTTTTCTGGACAGTGCGCGGGCGGAGTCGCTGGCCGCCATTTCCGAGGCCCTGGCCGAGAACGGCAAGGTCGTCGTCACCGGCTGCATGGGAGCGGACGCGGCGGCGCTGGGCGAGGTGAAGGACAGGGTGCTGGCCATCACCGGCCCCGCCGATGTGCCGGCGGTGTTGCAAGCGGTGCGCAGGGCCGCGCCGCCGCCGCACGACCCGAAGATCGATCTCTTGCCACCGGCGGGCCTTAAGTTCACCCCGCCGCATTATGCCTATCTCAAGATTTCGGAAGGGTGCTCCAACAAGTGCACCTTCTGCATCATCCCGCGTCTGCGCGGCCCGCTGACCTCGCGCGCCATCGACGACGTGTTGCGCGAGGCCGGGGCCCTGGCCGAACGCGGCGTGAAGGAGCTGCTGGTCATCTCGCAGGACACCGCCGCCTATGGGCGGGACATCCGCTACGCCGCCGCCGAATGGCGTGGCCGTCAACTGCGCGCGCACGTGACCGACCTCGCCCGCGCGCTCGGCGGGATGTTCCCCTGGGTGCGGCTGCATTACCTCTATCCCTATCCGGTGGTGGACGAGCTGGTCGAACTGATGGCGGACGGCCTCGCCCTGCCCTATCTGGACGTGCCGTTCCAGCACGCCGCGCCGGACGTGCTCAAACGCATGCGCCGCCCGGCGGATGAGGAGAAGCTGCTGAAACGCATCGAACGCTGGCGCGCCATCTGCCCGGATGTCGCCATTCGCTCCACCTTCATCGTCGGCTTTCCCGGCGAGACGGAGGAGGATTTCCGCTTCCTGCTGGACTGGCTGAAGGAAGCGCGCATCGACCGCGTCGGCTGCTTCGTCTACGAACCGGTGGACGGCGCGGCGGCCAATGCGCTCGATGGCGCCGTGCCGAGAGAGGTGGCGGAGGAACGCAAGCGCGAACTGATGCTGTTGCAGGAGCAGATTTCCGCCGCCAACCTGAAACGCAAGGTGGGGCGCATGACGCGCGTGCTGGTGGACGAGATCGACGCCGAACAGGGGCTGGTGGTGGCGCGCTCGGCATGGGACGCGCCGGAGGTGGACGGCATGGTGCTCATCCCGCGCGAAGCGGCGCCACGCGCAGCGCCCGGCGACTTCCTGGACGTGCGCATCACCGGTTCGGACGTGCACGATCTTCTGGCCGTGCCGGTTGACAGCGAGGGAGGAGCGGGAGCATGACCCCCATCACGCTGACGGAACTCGTCGCCGTGGCGCTGGGCGGCGGCATCGGCGCGGCGCTGAGGCTCATCACCATCGGCTGGGCCTCGCGCCTGATGGGCTTCAACTTTCCCTGGGGCACCTTCACGGTGAACGTGCTCGGCTCCTTCATCATGGGCGCGCTGGTGGGCTGGATGACCGTGCGCTGGGATGCGCCGGCCTATTTGCGCGTGTTCCTGGCCACCGGCATTCTCGGCGGCTTCACCACCTTTTCCTCCTATTCGCTGGACTTCGCCATGATGTGGCAGGATCACCGCTACGTGCCCGCCCTGCTCTATGCAGGAGGAAGCGTGCTGGCCAGCATCGCCGCCGTGTTCGCCGGGCTGGGCCTGGCGCGCCTCGTCTTCGGCAACTGACATCATGCCCGTAAGGAAAGTGCGCATCCGCGACGACGAGGCCGGTCAGCGCATCGACCGCTGGCTGAAGGCGCGCTTTCCCACGTTCGGCTTCGG
>JALVFB010000263.1 GCA_027030295.1 Hyphomicrobiales bacterium | reverse complement strand
CCTCGAGCCGGTGAGCAGGTCTTCCTTGTGTTCCATGCCCGGCTCGCGGAAATGCACCTGGGTGTCGATGCAGCCGGGCAGCACGGTCAGTCCGGCGCAGTCCAACACGTCTTTCGCCCGCGCCTCGTCGATGCGGCCGATCTCGACGATGCGCCCGCCCAGCACGGCCACGTCGGCCTCCGCCGGCCCGCCACGCAGAATGACCGTTCCGCGTTTGAGCAACAGGTCGTATGGCATGTCTCGTCTCCACTGGCGCCGCACCGGGAGACACCTTATCTTCTCCTCTCGGCGGGAACAACGAGGAAAGGCGGATCATGACCATTCACCTGGCAAAGCGCGCGGTGATCGAGGTGGCGGGACCGGAAGCGCGGGTCTTCCTGCACTCGCTGCTCAGTGCCGACATCGCCAATCTCGAACATGGGAAAAGCACCTGGGCCGGGCTGCTGACGCCGCAGGGGAAGATCCTGTTCGACATGTTCGCGTGGGCGGCGCGGCCGGAAGATGGCGTGGAGGGTTTTCTGCTGGACGTGGCGGCGGGAACGGCGGCGGCGCTGCTGGCGCGGCTGGGGATGTACAAGCTGCGCCGCGAAGTGGAGATTCAGGCGCGGCCCGATCTGGCGGTGCTGGCCGACGCCACGGAAGAGGATGGGCCGCATGTCGCCTTCGGGCCCGATCCGCGATACGCGGAGATGGGCACGCGCGCCATCTCCCCGGCGGACGTCGCGGGGCGCTTCGGTAACGGCGCGACGGCTTATGATGAACGGCGCATCGCGCTGGGGCTGCCGGATTCGGAGAAGGACATCGGCTCGGGCGAATTGTTCCCCCACGAGGCGAACTTCGATCAGCTCGGCGCGGTGAGCTTCACCAAGGGGTGCTACGTGGGCCAGGAGGTGGTCTCGCGCATGCAACACCGGGGCACGGCGCGCAACCGGCTGATCCCCGTGGCCACCACGGCGCCGGTGCGGCCGCAAACGCCGGTGATGGCCGGCGAGAAGCGCATCGGCGAGATTACCGGATCGATCAATGAAAGTGGCACGCGGGCCATCGCGCTCATGCGCCTGGACAGGCTGGCGCAGGCCGCTCAAGCAGAGGAAATACCCGTCGCCGGTGAGGCGCGGATACTGCCTGTTCAGCCGCCGTGGGCGCAGTTCGAGGTGCCGGGCGCGGTGCGGGAGGAACAGGCATGGGGACCGCCAGCACGGTGAAGAGCGGCGGCGGAAGCAGGGGCTTGCACGATGTGACCCGCTTCGCGCATAATGCGGGCGGCCGGTCATTCGGGGCCGGCGCAGACACGGAAGGAGCCTCGGGTTCGCTGCATGTCCATGATTCGTGATGTGTCTCCCGCCGCCTTGCCGGAGAATGGCGCGAATGGCGAAAGCGGGCAGACGGAAGAGCCGCACAGTCGCAGTGTCGACGTGCTGCCATCTCTCATCGTTTCCAGTCTCGAAAATTCCAAGGCGGAAGATATCGTCGCCATCCCGCTGGATCCGGCCGCGGCGCTGGCCGATGTCATGATCATCGCCTCGGGCCGCTCCAGCCGCCATGTTTCCGCCATCGCCGAGCGGCTGATCGACGATCTGCGCAAGGCCGGCTGGCGTGATTATTCGGTGGAAGGGCTGGAGACGGCGGACTGGGTGCTGCTGGATCTGGGCGATGTGATCGTGCACATTTTCCGCCCGGAAGTGCGCACGCTCTACAATCTCGAGAAACTCTGGTCGCCCCATGCCCCGCGTCAGGAGCATTGACGTCCGGTGAAGCTGAAAATCATCGCCGTGGGAAGGCTGGGGCGCGGCCCGGAACGGGCGTTGGCCGAGGCGTGGCTCGAGCGCGCGCGCCCGTTGTTGCGGCAGATGGGACTTTCCGCCATCGAGGAACGGGAGCTGCCGGAGTCGCGCGCCAGGACGCCGGAACTGCGCCGTCGGCAGGAGGCGGAGGCCATCGGCAGGGCCATCGGCGCTGGCGCCCGCATCGTGCTGCTGGACGAACGGGGCGAACAGGTCACCTCGCGCGAACTGGCCGGACGTTTGCGCAAGCTGGCGGCGGCCGGCGGGCGGGAGCTGGCGGTGATCATCGGCGGGCCGGACGGTGTGGATGAAGCCTTGCGGCGGCGGGCGGCGTGGACGCTGGCCATGGGGCGGCTCACCTGGCCCCACCGGCTGGTGCGGGTGATGCTGGCCGAACAGCTCTATCGCGCCGGCAGCATCATCGCCGGGCATCCCTATCATCGCGACTGATACCAAGATGCATAAAGAA
>JALVFB010000262.1 GCA_027030295.1 Hyphomicrobiales bacterium | reverse complement strand
CAACGGCCGCGGCATTCCCGTCGATCCGCATCCGAAGCATCCGGACAAGTCGGCGCTGGAAATCATCCTCACGACGCTGCACGCCGGCGGCAAGTTCGATTCGAAGGCCTACAACACCTCCGGCGGCCTGCACGGCGTCGGCATTTCCGTGGTCAATGCGCTCTCCGACGACCTGGTGGTGGAGGTGGCACGCAACCGCCGTCTGTTTCGCCAGCGCTATTCCCGAGGGCTCCCGCTGGGGCCGCTGGAAGAGGTCGGCGCCGCGCCCAACCGCCGCGGCACGAAGGTGCGCTTTCACCCCGACCCGGAAATCTTCGGTGAAAAGGCGCGCTTCGATCCGGCCACCATCTATCGCATGTGCCGGGCCAAGGCCTACCTCTTCAGCGGCGTGAAGATCCGCTGGAAGTGCGCGCCCGAACTCCTTGACGAGAAGAGCGACATTCCATCCGGGGCCACCATCCATTTCCCCAACGGCCTGAAAGACTACCTGGAGGAGAAGCTGGCCGGCAAGGAGCGCGTGGCCGACGAGATCTTCGCCGGCAAGGTGGAGCAGGAAGGCGGTCACGGCACGGTGGAATGGGCCATCGGCTGGTTCGCCGGCGACGGCTTCGTGCATTCCTACTGCAACACCATTCCCACGCCGCAGGGCGGCACGCATGTCAGCGGCCTGCGCATGGCGTTGCTGCGCTCGCTGAAAGGTTTCGCCGACATGACCGGCAACAAGCGCGCCGGCAACATCACCGCCGACGACATTCTCTCCACCGCCGGCGTCGTGCTCTCCGTCTACGTGCGCGAGCCGGAGTTCGTTGGCCAGACCAAGGACCGGCTGTCCACGCCGGAGGCCACGCGCATCGTCGAGAACGCCTTGCGCGACCACTTCGACCACTGGCTCTCCGGCCACCCGAAACAGGCGGAGAAGCTGCTGGAATGGGTCATCGACCAGGCCGACCAGCGCCTCGCCCGCCGCCGCCAGAAGGAGGTGGCGCGCAAGGCCGCCACCCGCAAGCTGAGGCTCCCCGGCAAGCTTGCCGATTGCACGGCGAAGGACCGGCGCGGCACGGAGATCTTCCTGGTGGAGGGCGATTCCGCCGGCGGCTCCGCCAAGCAGGCGCGCAACCGCGAGACACAGGCGGTGCTGCCCTTGCGCGGCAAGATCCTGAACGTCGCCTCCGCCAGCCGCGACAGGATCATGGCCAATCAGGAAATCGCCAACATCGTGCAGGCGCTGGGCTGCGGCACGCGCTCGAAATACCGCGAGGAGGATCTGCGCTACGACAAGGTCATCGTCATGACCGACGCCGACGTGGACGGCGCCCACATCGCCTCGCTGCTCATCACCTTTTTCTGGCGCGAGATGCCCGACCTCATCCGCAATGGGCATCTGTATCTGGCCGTGCCGCCGCTGTATCGCATCACGCAGGGCGCGAAGTCGGCCTATGCCCGCGACGACGCGCACAAGGAGGAGCTGCTGCGCACGGAATTTTCCGGCAAGGGCAAGGTGGAAATCTCCCGCTTCAAGGGCCTGGGCGAGATGCTGCCGCAGCAGTTGAAGGAGACGACCATGGATCCGAAGCGCCGCACGCTCTTGAAGGTGGTGGTGCATGAGGAGGAGCGCGCGGCCACGGACGACGTGATCACCCGCCTCATGGGCACGAAGCCCGAGGCCCGCTTCGCCTTCATCACCGAACGCGCCGAATTCGTCGACGACGAGCTGCTGGACGTGTGACCGGGCGTGCCCTCACTTCTTCAGCACCAGCGACCAGTAGGCGCGCGAGCGTTCGCCCATGATCCCACGCGGCCCATGCTTCGGGGCATGGCGAAACGCTTTTCGCCCCAGCCGCCGCGGCTGCATTCTCATACCAAGATGCATAAAGAACCACCCACCGCCCCGCGCCCCCACTTGGGCCCCCAAATTGTGAAAAACAAGGGCTTGGGTGGGGGCGCGGGGCGGTTTCAGCGGTCAATCTTTGCGCAGATTGATATCAATCGCATCGAGGAACTGAACCGGTTCGTCATCGACAGATTGCATGAAAACTGGACGCCGCAGGCCATCGCCGGCTGGCTGAAAGCTGGCAACGAAAAGGCGCTTCCATACGTCTCGCACGAGACCATCTACGCCTGGATTTACGCCGCCGCGCAGCGGGCGCGCAAGCTGTGGAAATTGCTGCCGCAGCGCAGGGCGAAGCGTCACTTGCGCCCGGCCATAAGGAGCAAGTCCCTCATCCCGGACAGAAAATCCATTCATGACGGGCCGCCTCA
>JALVFB010000261.1 GCA_027030295.1 Hyphomicrobiales bacterium | reverse complement strand
CCGATACATCCAGCGCCAGCTGGCGGATGACGGCCTCCACCATGTCGCCGCCCTGGTTCACCTCGGCCACGATGCGGTCGGCCTCGTGTCGTTGATACGCCGCCAATGCAGCGCGCGCCCAGACGAACGGCGCGGCGTTTTCCACGCTGGCGTCTTCCAGCACGTAGAATCGCCCGTCCGCCGCGCGCCCCGCCACCACGATGCCGCAGCAGGAGCCTTGCGCACTGGCCGAAGCCGGCGGATCGACGGCCACCACCACGCGCTCCAAGGGCGGCGCCTGATCGGGCCGTACCCGGCCCGCCTCGATGGCGGCGCGGGCGAAGAGGCCGTCCGGCACATCGTCGATGAACTCGCCGTCCAGCTCCTGCCGGCCCAGGCGGGTGCCGGCGTAGCGCATCCGCATGGCCTCGATGAAACCAGCGCCCAGGTTGGTGGCGTTGTCGGCGGTCTTCGCATGCGAGCGCCACACCTCCGGATCGTTCTGCAAACGCCGGATCAGCGGCGTCGGCGCCGGCGTGGTGGTGGCCAGCACGCGCGGATGATCGCCCAGGCGCAGGCCCATCATCAGCATGTCCCAGACCTGTTCGCCCTTTTTCCAACGGCCGATCTCATCACACCAGGCGAGATGAAATTGCGGTCCGCGCAGACTCTCCGGTTCATCCGCCGAGAATAGCTGCGCCAACGCGCCGGAGGGCCAGCGCACTTGTCGTTTCGACGCCTCGTAAACGGGGCGCAAATGCGTCGGCCAATCCAGCGACAGCAGGCCCGATTCGCCCTCCAGCATGACGCTGCGGGCATCGTGCAGCGTCGGGGCCACCAGCGCGATGCGCAGCCGGCGCCTTTCCCGCGCGGCGCGGCTGATCTCCATGCGCACCCATTCGGCGCCGGCGCGCGTCTTGCCGGCGCCACGGCCGGCCATGAACAGCCAGATGCGCCAATCGGCTCCCCGGCCCTTTCCGGCCGGGCAGAAAAAATCCGGCGGCAACTGATCGTCGCGGGCGGCGAACGGCCAGCGCCCGGCAAGCCAGTGCGCCAGCTCCGGCTCAAGGGCTTCGGCCAGGGCGCGCGCGCCCAGTTTTCGCACACAACGCTTCAAGCTGGCGCGCAAGGCGGCGTCGGAGGTCGGCGTCGAAGGCGTGCGGATCTGGCGTGTCTTCATGCGCGGCGTCGGCCTGGCGTTCCATCTCGGCGGCGCTGTCCAGCGCCTTCATCAGGGCCAGCAGGGCGCGGGCTTCGCGCTCCAGCTCGGCGGCGGGCGGCGCGGCGTCTTCCGCCTGCCGCAGGCGCTGCTCGAACTGCGCGATGCGACGGCGCAGCAGGCGGCGCAGACGCCGCGCCTCGCTCTTGCTGATCATGCTGGTGTTTCCGGCAATGAAAAAAGCGGCGCCTGAACACGGCGCCGCCCGGCATCGACCATGGTGAGATATCGACTGGCCGAAGCGTTCCCTCGCCCGGCCCCGAGCCCAATTCGGGATGCTGACAGGGCTTATACACCAGAGCGCACCGCTCGTCAAGAAGTTTTTCCTATCGTGTCGCTAAAACGAGAACTCCTTGCGAACTTGCGCCCGAATGCCTCTCCTCTATTAATGCCTCTCCTCTATTAATGGGGGCATGACCGAAACCGGAAAGCGCAAGCCGCTGAGTGCCGGCGTGCTGGTTTGGGAGCGCGGCGGGGGTGGCGCGCCGCGCGTGTTGCTGGCGCACATGGGCGGGCCGTTCTGGGCGCACAAGGATGAAGGCGCGTGGACGATACCGAAGGGATTGGCCAAAGCCGGCGAACATCCGTTGCGGGCGGCGCGGCGGGAGTTCGCGGAGGAAACCGGCGTCGCCCTGCCCGCCGATGATGCTCTTTATGAAGACCTGGGCGAGGCGCCGGGGCCGGGGAATCGCAAGATATTGCACATGTTCGCCATCGAGGCGCGGCACGTGCCGGCGGCAAAAAATGGCTGCGCGGCATTGGCCGGCGATTCGCCGCCAAGCAATACCTTCACGCTGGAATGGCCGCCGCATTCGGGCCGCATGCGGGAATTCCCCGAAATCGACCGCACCGCCTGCATGACGCTGGACGAGGCCATGCGCAAGGTCGATGCCGCACAGCGGGTGTTCCTGAAACGCCTGGCGCAGCGGCACGGTGGCTGAAAGCTGCGGATTCCGACGCACGATTCAATCCCTTGAGGTTGTCAAGCGGATTTTTCCACAACCTCCCCTTTTCATATCTGTGAGAATATGTATTCTATCTATGTTCTCTTTTGTTCGTGAC
>JALVFB010000260.1 GCA_027030295.1 Hyphomicrobiales bacterium | reverse complement strand
TCGACCCGGACTTCCTCGCCACCGTCTCCACCCGCATCATCAACGAGGTGCGCGGCATCAACCGCGTGGTCTACGACATCACCTCCAAACCCCCCGGCACCATCGAGTGGGAGTAGGGCAGGGGACTGCAACCGTCCCGCCCACGGATTCGGCTGACCGTGTCAGAAATGAAGCATGACATCGGTTGCGTCGAGGCCCGCGATTTGGATGATTCTCTCCAGATACCGCTTCAACTGTCTGACCGAGATGTTGGTGTCGAACCACCATGATGCGTTGAGCCGTTCAGCATGGGTCTCCGCCAGATCGGGGCGGCCGGGATAAAGCTCTTCCGGCTTGCGAGCCACGATGCGCCGTCCCTTGGGCGTGCGATGGGCTGCCAGCTTTTCCAGGAAACCTCGGTGTCGTTTCTCGATTTCGAGAATGATGGATTTCAGCACCAGTTTCAGGCTGCGCTCTTCGTGTTCATGGCCGAACAGCCGGAACCGGTAGAAACCGCGCTTGCGGCTGGGGCGGTTCAGACGCGGCGTTACCGGGGGCAGGTGGGCAGTTTCTTGTTGTGTCAGAGCATTCCGCAGAACACGGCTGACGATCTGATAGTGGGTTTCACTAAGGCTGCGCCGATTGGCTTCGATCAGCTTGTGGAGTGCGAGGTCGACATCAATGGTGGGCATGATTGGCTTTCTCCATTTTACGGCACGCGATGATACCTTGTAAGGCAAGCTCTTATCTTATAAGAAAGACGCTGAGAAGAGTCGAATGACTGCTTGCAGGGTGGGTTCAGTTGCTGGAAGTAATACCAGGCCGCGCAAAGGTTGACCGGTGAAACCGCCCCGCGCCCCTCAGGCCCTTGTTTTTCATAATTTGGGGGCCCAAGTGGGGGCGCGGGGCGGTGGGTGATTCTTTATGCATGATAGTATAAGGCGCGCCTTTTGCCCGCCTTGCATCTGCCAGCTTTCCGGAAAGCGCCTGTTAATGCCGCCGCGCTATGTTCTGAGTATCGCTCAGGGGACAGGCATGGCGCAGGCTGCGAAAAATCATTACACCGACTGGTGGCCCGAGGACAGGCTGATTGCCCAATGGGCGCGGCATGTGGAAAAACTGCGTCGTCAGCTTGGTGCCTGCGCCCGGAAAGATCCCCCGCCCCGGCTGATTTTCGAGGCCCGAGATGTTTCCCGCCTCATTACCGTGAGTGATGGCGACGGTTTCATGGCGGCGGGGTTGCGCATGCGATTGCATGGCATCGATGCGCCGGAAATCGAGCAGGTTTGTCAGGATGAGGAGGGCAGGGAGTGGCCTTGTGGCAAACGGGCGCGCTGGCGGCTGGTCGAACTGCTCAAGAGCGGCAGGGTGGTGCTTCTTATGCATGGGGTGGACATGTATGGGCGCATTCTCGTCACCTGCCTTGTCAATGACAGGAATGTGAACGCGACCCTGGTGCGGGAAGGTCTGGCCATCGCCTATCGCGACGATTGTTACAAGCAGGCGGAACGCCAGGCTTGCCGGGAGCGCCAGGGCATTTGGCGGGGGAGTTTTGAGGAGCCGGAATCATGGCGTCGGGTGCAAGCCTCCGGCCCTGATGGATGGAAAGAACGAAGGTGTGCCACTGACGAGGATGAACGGTCTGCGTCACCCGTTCGCGCCTGGGGCGTGGTGCCCGCTGTGCGCAAAGGTTCGGAGACTGCCGCAAGGCATGACGAGGGCGCTTCCAGACAGGCGAATCCCCGCAGAAAGGAAAAGGCGGCGCCGAGTCGCTCTCCGGAGCGACATGTGGACGGTCAAACGGAATGGGAACAACTGTCCAAGGCTCTTGGCGACCTCCTGAAACGCCTCGGGGTAGTTGCCAACTCCGAGGGTTAGCAGAACGCACTGTCAAGGTATCCCGCTGCCATCAGAAGGTTGGCGCTCCGGCGTTTGCCATCATGCGCTTTGCCGCTCCACCCGCAGCGCCGGGGTGCGATCCAGCAGCCGCGCCAGTTGCTCCAGCCGCTTTTCCACCACTTCGCCGGCGAGATCGGCGTTCGGCCCGGCCAGCGTCAGCACCAGCTTCTTCGGCTTCACCTTCAGCGGAATGTGGGGCAGGGCGCCGGGCATGGCGGCGGACAGCGCATAGGCCAGCCGGAACAGGGCGGCCAGCGTGCGCGCGCGCTTCAACCCCTTGTCGTCCACCAGCGCCGCGATGTCCACCGGCGGTTTCGCGCTCACGCCCTGATAGCGGAAGAAGACGGTGAGCGCCAGAAAGGCGCGGGAATAGTGATCCAGTCCGTGGAAATTTCCCT
>JALVFB010000259.1 GCA_027030295.1 Hyphomicrobiales bacterium | reverse complement strand
GAATGGATCGAGAAGGCGCGGCTGAAGCCCCTCATCGTGAAAACGGCCAACATCATCGTCGATTTTCTGCCCGAACACAACGCAAGGATGCTGCGCGAGCAGCTGCGGCCTGATGTTGCCGCCAGCGGCAAGGCCAACCCCATCGACCGGGAGGATCGCCAACGGCTGGACACCATCATCGGCGGCGGCGACTGACACGCGGCCGGCGCGGGCGGATGTCATACGGGACGGGCACCATGTGGAAGGACTTCGATCTCGACGGCGACCTGCTGCGGGAGGAATGCGGCGTTTTCGGCGTCTTCGGCCACCCGGACGCCGCCGCCCTCACCGCGCTGGGCCTGCACGCGCTCCAGCACCGCGGACAGGAGGCCGCCGGCATCTGCGCCTATGACGGCCGCCAGTTCAATCTCGAGCGCCGGCTGGGGCTGGTGGGCGATCACTTCACCAAGGAAAAGACCATCCAGCGCCTGGCCGGCGATGTCGCCATCGGGCATGTGCGCTATTCCACCACCGGCACCACCATCCTGCGCAACGTCCAGCCCTTCTTCGCCGAGCTGGCCACCGGCGGCTTCGCCATCGCGCACAATGGCAACCTCACCAATGGCCTGACGCTTCGCCGCGAGCTGATCCAGTCCGGCGCCATCTTCCAGAGCACGTCCGATACGGAGGTGATCCTGCACCTGGTGGCCCACGCCCCGCACCGGCGGCTCATCGAGCGCTTCATCGACGCGCTGAAGCAGGTGGAAGGCGGCTATGCGCTGGTGGCCATGACGGAAAAGAAGCTCATCGGCGCCCGCGACCCGCTGGGCATCCGCCCGCTGGTGCTCGGAAGGCTGGACGATACCTGGCTGCTGGCCTCCGAAACCGTGGCCTTCGACATCATCGGCGCCGAGTTCGTGCGCGAGGTGAAGAACGGCGAGGTGGTGATGATCACCGGCCAGGGCGAGAACGGCATCCAGAGTTTCTTTCCGTTTCCCGAACAGCCCGAACGCCCCTGCATCTTCGAATACATCTATTTCGCCCGTCCCGATTCCATTCTCGGCGGCCGCTCCGTCTATGAGGTGCGCAAGGCCATGGGCCGCATCCTGGCGCGGGAAGCCCCGGCGGAGGCGGACATCGTCGTGCCGGTGCCCGATTCCGGCGTGCCGGCGGCGCTGGGTTACGCCGAGGAATCGGGCATGCCCTTCGAGCTGGGCATCATCCGCAACCATTACGTCGGCCGCACCTTCATCGAACCGACGCAGAAGATTCGCGCGCTGGGCGTGAAGCTGAAACACAACGCCAACCGCGCCGTGCTGGAAGGCAAGCGGGTGGTGCTCATCGACGATTCCATCGTCCGCGGCACCACCTCGAAGAAGATCGTGCAGATGGTGCGCGAGGCCGGCGCCGCGGAGGTGCACATGCGCATCGCCTCGCCGCCCATCACCCACCCGGACTATTACGGCATCGACACGCCCTCGCGCGAACAGCTGCTGGCCGCCAACCACACGCTTGAGGAGATGGAAGCCTTCATCGAGGCCGACAGCCTGCGCTTCATCTCGGTGGACGGCATCTATCGCGCCCTCGGGCATACGGGCCGCGACGACGCCCAGCCGCAATACACAGACCACTGTTTCACCGGAGATTACCCCACCCCATTGGCCGATCAGGAAGACCGCGAAACCGATCCCAAGCAACTGCCGCTGCTGGCCGACAGCGCCTGACCAGAGAGTCAAGAACCACGGCATGACCTGGAAAAGGCCCTCTCCCCCACCCGACCACTTGCTGACAATGCCTTGGGTGGTCGGGTGGGGGAGAGGGCCGGTGCGAAGCGTTTCAGCGCAAAAAACTGGATAACCCCACATCAATTACGAACTCTAGGAATGCCCCTGCGACGCGCATACGACTGGCTGCTGCGCCCGGCGGTGGATCACGCCTGCTCGCTCGGCCCGGTGATGGAAAACCGCCAGCGCCTGGTGCCACGGGCCGAAGGCGTGGTGCTGGAGCCGGGCATCGGCACCGGGCTGAACCTGCCCTTCTACGATCCGGAGAAGGTGAAGGCCGTCATCGGCATCGATCCTTCCGCCGCTTTCCTGCGCCTGGCGCGGGAGCGCGCCCAAAACGCATCGGTGCCGGTGGACATCACCGAGGGCACGGCGGAGCGCCTGCCGCTGGAAGACGACAGCGTGGACACGGTGTTGCTCACCTACACCGGCTGCTCCATCCCCGATCTGGACGCGGCGCTGACCGAGTTCCGCCGCGTGCTGAAGCCCACCGGCCGCCTGCTGTTGTGCGAGCATGGC
>JALVFB010000258.1 GCA_027030295.1 Hyphomicrobiales bacterium | reverse complement strand
TCATCCACGGAACAAGGGGAACGGACAGCTCCCAGTTGAAATATACATGATGAACATCGGATCTCCTCGCCGACAGCCATTGCATGGAGTAATAGATGGCGAAGAACAGCAAGTCCATCGCCGCCCCGCAAAGCAGATAGCAGCGCAGGGCCGAGCCGTCGGGCAATCCGAATCCCCTTCGTCCCCTCATGAAACCGGAACGTCGTCCAGCGGCTTCGGGCCCGGGCCGGGCGGCGCCGGCCGGGGCCCCATCCACAGACTGAAATAGATTTTCCAGAACGTCGGCCTGTGCGGTCGGGGATCGATGTGCGCGGGCAGATAGGGCCACGGCACGGACGGATTCTGGTGATGCGCCAGGTGCAGCGTGTAGTTGAGAAAGATCAGCCGCATGACATCCGACGTCCGCAAGTTCCACGCGCCGTTCAGCACGTCGCGCTCCGTCCAGGCGTGATTGACGTATTGCATGGCGCTCCACACCAGGCCGAAGGCCCAGTAGCAGGCGATCCAGCCGATGAAGTTCAGATCCAGCGCCATCCACAAGGCCGCCTGGAACGCCGCCGTGAACAGCAGCTCCAGCCAGATCGGTCGCCACGGATGGGCGGCGATGTCCCTGACGAACGGAACGAACCCCCACCAGCGCGCCGGCCCCTTCTGGAACCACCCGGTGGAAAACACGCCCGGCAGCAACAGGAAGGTCAGGGCCGCGAGCGGAATGATCGACCAGTAGGCGCCGCTCAGCAGGCACAGGAGCCAATACCACTTCACCCACCTGGATTGCGTCGGCAGGTAATAATCATACATCTCCTCGTCCGTGCGGTTGCGCCTGTGGTGCCCCAGATGCGCGATCTTCTGCATGGTGAAACTGGTGGGAAACATCGCCGCCAGCATGATGCCGGCGATGCGGTTGAGCCGCGGATCGGGCGCGTAGATGCCATGCACGGCCTCGTGCAACAGGGAGAAGAGGGTGTTGTTGAAAAGCGCGAAGACGACCGCCGCGCCCGCCACGATGCTCCAGTGGCCGGCATGGCTCGCCACGTGAAGGGCCGCGAGACAGACGACCAGGGCGGCGAACGTGATGGCAAGATTCAGTCCGGCGCGAATGGGTTCCTCCCTTTCCCCGCTCATGACGGCGCCTCCTTCCTCACCTTCCTGCCGTCACGCCATAGCGTGTAGGGCGGCAGCAGCCTGCCGGCGGGCACCACCTCGAACGCCCCGATCTCGCAGCCCGGCCCGATGCCCGCCCTGGCGCCGATGATGGCGCCCTTCCCGATCGTGATGGGGGCGATGCTGGTGACATGGTTCCCGTCCGCGTCGTAGGTGCTGAGATGCCCGGTGAGCGCGACATCCGCCGAAACGATAACCCCGGGGCCGATTCTCAGCAAATAGCGATCCGTGATCAGCACGCGCGGAACCCAGAAGACGAACAGGCTCACCCTGCTGCCCCAGAGATTGAGCCACGAACTGTAAAGCCCCGGAACCAGCCGCAGCAGCTCTTCCAGGAAGGGCAGGCGGTTGAAGACCATCTGCAACTGCGTCAGCAACCACCACACCCTGAAGCGCCGAGAACGCGGCTTCAGCGCGCGTCCCGTCGGCGGCCCCATGACCAGCAGCACGAGACGCGAGGCGAGAGGGGGAAGCAGGTAAATCCACGCCAGCCCGGCGGCGATCATCGCCTGAACGGATTGCATGCGCCACACGACCCCCGCCCCCGCCAGGAGATAGACGAGCGGCAGGTAGTTCATGACGAGGGCGTAAAACCCGACCTTGCCGGCGAGGGAAGCGTTCTCAGTCTGGTCTGTCATATCCGGCCAGTATCCTCTCCAGTCCCGCCAGTTCCTCCGTTTCGTCGAAGACACCGAACGTCAACGGCATGAGCGGCCTCGAGAACAGGCTGCGCTGATAGGCTTCGTCGTGCTTCAGATCCGCCAGCGCCGACAGGAGCTCTTCCTCTCTCGGCGCCAGTTCCGGCATTTCCCCCACCAGGTGGCGGATCACCCTGGCGCCGGAGCCATTGCGCCTGATCACGGTGAACTCGCGGATCATCAGCTTGAAAAGCGCCGCGTCGAGCCGCCGCCAGAAGGGAGCGGCGCCACCGATGCACGCGGAAATGAGCCTTCTGTCCGTGTGCAGGTGCCGCGTTTCGTCCTTCATGTGCTCCAGATGCACGGCCATGAACGAGGGCTCCAGCGGCCCGAGGGTGGGCGTCCGCGGATTCTTCTTCATGGCGCGCGCCAGCCCGATGGAGGATTCCTCCAGCGCCATGATGTACCACATGGGATAGGCCA
>JALVFB010000257.1 GCA_027030295.1 Hyphomicrobiales bacterium | reverse complement strand
GTGCGCGCGCAAGTCGGCGAAACTGCGCACCAGCGCGTCGGTGTCCAGCTCCGTGCCGTCCAGTTGCCGTCGCATCAGCTCCCGGCGCGGACGCAGCGCCTCGAACTGCCTCTTCACCATGCGGATGCGCCGGCGCATGTCGGCGTCCGGTTGCCACTCGGGCGCCGCGTCCGGCGCCTCGGCGGGAGACGTCAGCACCCGGCAGTGATCCGGCAAGTAGGTTTGCTTGCGATAATCCCATTCGGGATAGGTCAGCTCGGCCGAGAGGCGCTCGCGCTCCACGTCCTCCGGCGCCAGGTCGAGGTCGAAGGCGAGTTTCGTGGTGGGCTTCTTGCCCACGTTCGCCAGCGATATTTCCTCGAGATCGTCGCGCGCCTTTTTCGCCTCCTCCTCGTCCGTTTCGTCGTCCACCAGCCGCGCCAGATTCAGGAACTCGGCGATGGAGAGCAGCGCCTCGAAGCGGTAGAGGATGAGCGGATCCTTGCGCCCGGCCTTGTCCGGGTCGTGCCGCTTCGCCCGCCAGGTGCGTTCGCGGTCTTCCTCCGGCGGCGGCTCGCCGCTGCCGGCTTCGCCGTCCTCGGGGCGCGGAACCGTGTCTTCCGGGTGGCGGGCGACGGCATCCCCCCACAGCGCCACCGGCAGAAACGGCTTGTAGCCGCGCGGCGCGGAAAAGGCGGACAGGCCCGCTCCCCCACCCGGTCCATGCCGTGAAAATCTGGGGGGACGGGCGGGGGAGCGGGCCGGTGCCGCTTGCGCATCAGCGCATGAATCCTGCGCTGCGCGGTCGTCAATCATGATGGCGGCCAGCACCGGGTTGGCCGCGCGCGCCGCTTCGTCGGGCAGCTCGTCGGCGGCGGAAAGCAGGGCGTGGATGGCGGCTTCCACTTGCGCCTCCGCCTCGGGAAGCTTTCGTTCGGGGCGGGTTTCCAGCGCCGCCGCGCAAAGCCGGCGATAGCGCGGCTTCAGCCCCGGCGCGAAAGACAGCACCCGCCGCGAGACGCGCCAGGCGAAGCGCAGCGCCGCGATGTCCGCCCGCAATGGATCGGCGTCAGGTCTGGGCCATTCATCGCCAATTGCCGTGGCCCAGGCGGAAAGCCAGTAGTAAAGATCGCGGTTGAGATCGGGAGAGGGGAACACGTCCAGCTCTTCCGGCAGCAGCAGGGCATCGCCGTCGAAACGCGCGCGCGGCACTTCGAAGGCCGCATGTCCCAGCCGGTGCCAGAAGCCCAGCCTGGTGTTGGCCGTTTCGCGCCCCTGGGCCTTCAGCTCCACGCCCGCCTCGCCGCCCAGCGCCCGGAAGAACGGGCCCAATTGCCCGCGTATGTCGGAAAAGCTCACCGAGGCTTCCGGGAACCGCGGCAGATCGGTAGGCTTCGCGATGAGCCGATGCCACAGCTCGCCGACGAACTCCTCCGGTTCCAGCAGCTTGCTCAGGGAAATGGCCATGCCAGGAAAATTCCTGCTACATCCTCTCGGTTTTCTCCGTCATTCCCGCGAAAGCGGGAATCCATTACTGAGTCAGTTTGTTATGGATCCCCGCTTGCGCGGGGATGACGATTGTTGGTCGCACTTGCAATTCAAGCTCTTCCAATCATGAAATTGCCCCCTGTCCCTGACCGCAAGCTTCGCTGCCTCATCGTCTTTCTTTCCGCACCATTCCTGCCGCTTACCCCAAAAGCGCCGCCACGGCTTCCTTCAGCCCGGCCTTCACGTCGTCGTCGTCCGCCAGCGGTTCGATGAAGGCGGCCTCGATGGCCTCGCGCATGTCCATGCCGGCGGCGATGAGCTTGCCGCAATAGATGATGAGCCGCGTGGAGGCGCCTTCCTCCAGGTCATGATCCTTCAGCTCCCGCAGCCTGCGCGCCAGCCGCACCAGCCCGGCGGCCTTGGTCGCGTCCAGCCCGGCCTCGTGCGCCACCACCTCCGTTTCCACCTCCGCCGGCGGATAGTCGAAGGAGATGGCCAGGAACCGCTGCCGCGTGGAAGGTTTCAGGTTCTTCAGCACGTTCTGGTATCCGGGGTTGTAGGAAACCACCAGCATGAAATCATCCGGCGCCTCCAGCTCCTCGTTGGTGCGCTCCAGCGGCAGAATGCGCCGGTCGTCGGTGAGCGGATGCAGCACCACGGTCACGTCCTTGCGCGCCTCCACCACCTCGTCGAGATAGCACACACCGCCATGCCGCACCGCGCGGGTGAGCGGCCCGTCCACCCATACCGTCTCGCCGCCCTTCAGCAGGTAGCGGCCCGTGAGGTCGGCGGCGGTGAGGTCGTCGTGGCAGGCCACGGTATGCAATGGC
>JALVFB010000256.1 GCA_027030295.1 Hyphomicrobiales bacterium | reverse complement strand
GTGCCGCCCGATCCGGGATCGATGGATCTCGGCGGAGATGGCGGCGCTGGCGATTCCGGTGGTGGTGAATCCGGCGGCGGCAATTCTGGTGGCGGCCTCGATTCCGGCGGCTGAGGCGCGAGGGAATGATACCAATCTGCGCAAAGGTTGACCGGTGAACCCGCCCCGCGCCCTCAGGCCCTTGTTTCTCATAATGGGGGTGGGGCTTGGGGTGGTGGGTGGTTTTTCATGCATTCTGGAATGCCTGGTCGAATGGCGATTGCTCATTTCTCCCGCCGCGCTTTCAGCCCCATGCCGAAGTCCACGGCCGCATCGCCGAATTTCCGCCGCAGCGCTTCGCCCGCCAGCTCCGCGCGGGCCTTTTTCGCCGCCCGTTCATCGAGGCTGCGGGCCAGCATTTCCGGCGTCATTTCCACCAGCTCCGAGATGCCCACGCCAATGAGCCGGCACGGCCCGCCATCGTGCAGTTTCGCCAGCAGCTGCCGCGCGGCGGGGTAGGTGTGCACGGCCAGCGCCACCGGCTCGGCAAGCCGAGTCTGCGCCGTGTGGGTGGAAAAGTCTGCCGCCCGCAGCTTCAGCGTCACCACCCGCCCCGCCAGCCCCTTCTCCAGCGCCCGGCGCATCACCTTGCGGCACAGCCGCCACAGATGCCGCTCCAGCTCTGCCCGCGCCGCGATGTCCTCCTCGAAAGTGTGCTCGGCGGAAATGCTCTTGCGTTCGTGTTCGGGCTGCACCGGGCGCTCGTCGATGCCCCGCGCCAGGTTGAACAGATGCGCGCCGAAGCGCCCGAACCGCCGCATCAGCCAGCGCAGATCCCGCTCGCGCAATTGCGCCACCGTCGTGATGCCTTCCCGCGCCAGCGCCCGCGCCGCCGCCGGGCCGACGCCGTGCAGATCGCGCACGGCAAGCCCGGCCAGGAACGCATCCGCCGCCGCCCGCGTGATGACGGAAAAACCGCGCGGCTTTTCGAGGTCGGAGGCCATCTTGGCCAGGAACTTGTTGAACGACAGGCCGATGGAGACGGTGATTCCCACCTCGCGCTCGATGCGCCGCGCAAGTCTGGCGCACACCACCGCCGGCGGCGCGCCATGCAGCGCTTCCGTGCCGGAAAGGTCGAGGTAGGCCTCGTCGATGGAGGCCATCTCGACAAGCGGCGTCGCCGTTTCCAGGATGGCGGCGATTTTCGCGCTCTCGCGCCGGTATTTGTCGTGATCGGGGCGGATGACCACCGCGTCGGGACACAGCCTCCGCGCCCGCGTCATCGGCATGGCCGAGCGCACGCCGTAGGCCCGCGCGATGTAGCACGCCGCCGCCACCACCCCGCGCTTGCCACCGCCGACGATCACCGGCCTGTCCGCCAGCGCCGGGTTGTCGCGCTTCTCGATGCTGGCGAAGAAGGCGTCGCAGTCGATGTGCGCGATGGCGAGATCGAACAGCCCCGCCGCCTTCACCAGCCGCGGCGAGCCACAGGCCGGACAGCGCTCGCTTGATACCTCCACCGCCGCGTCGCAATCGCGGCAGAACCCCGCCGCGTCTTGCCATTGACGAATATGCTGGCCCTCTGCGCTCATGGCGCAACCAGTTTGCGCTCCCCGCTCCAAGTTGAAAAGAGCCATGGGGCTTGAAAAGGCCGGGCCGAAGCGCCAAAACCGGCGAGAGAACCAACAAGAGCAAAGAGCGCCATGACCACGCAAGCCGACAGGCCGACCTTCTACATCACCACCGCCATTTCCTACCCCAATGGCGATCCGCACATCGGCCATGCCTACGAGGCGCTGGCCACCGACGCGCTGGCCCGCTTCAAGCGGCTGGACGGATACGACGTCTTCTTCCTCACCGGCACCGACGAGCACGGCCAGAAGATCCAGCAGACGGCGGCGAAACACGGCATGACGCCGCGCGAATTCGTGGACATGATGGCGCCGAAGTTCCAGAAGATGGTGCAGGCGCTCAACTGCTCCAACGACGACTTCATCCGCACCACCGAGGAGCGGCATTATCGCGCCGCGCAGGAGATCTGGCGCCGCATGGCGGCCAATGGCGACATCTACCTCGGCAAGTATGCCGGCTGGTATTCGGTGCGCGACGAGGCCTATTATTCCGAGGACGAACTGACGGAGGGCGAGAACGGCCAGAAGCTCGCCCCCACCGGCACCGAGGTGCAGTGGATGGAGGAGGAAAGCTATTTCTTCCGCCTTTCCGCCTATCAGGACAAGCTGCTGGAGCTTTACGAGAAGAACCCCGACTTCATCGGCCCGCCGGAGCGGCGCAACGAAGTCGTGAGCTTCGTGAAATCGGGCCTGCAA
>JALVFB010000255.1 GCA_027030295.1 Hyphomicrobiales bacterium | reverse complement strand
ATTGCCGCGCTTCCAGGCCAGCAGCGGGCCGACGGGCAACAGAACCAACAGCGGGAAGATGAGCGCGCCGAAGGTCATGTTGAAGTAGGGGGCGCCGACGGTGATCTTGCCGCCGCCGGTAACGGCCTCATAGACCAGCGGAAAGATGGTGCCGATGAACACCGCGGCGGTGGCGGCGGAAAGCAGCACGTTGTTCAACACCAGCGCGCCTTCACGCGAAACCGGGTCGAAAGAGCCTTCCATCTTCAGCACATGGGCGCGCACCGCATAAAGGAACAACGAACCGCCAATGAAAAAGGCGAGAATGGCGAGAATGAAGGTGCCGCGCTCCGGATCGACGGCGAAGGCGTGCACGGAAGACAGCACGCCGGAGCGCACCAGGAAGGTGCCGATGAGCGAGAAGGAAAAGGCCACCAGCGCCAGCAGGATGGTCCAGGTCTTCAGCGCGTTGCGCTTTTCCACCACGATGGCGGAATGCAACAGCGCCGTGCCGGCCAGCCAGGGCATGAAGGAGGCGTTTTCCACCGGGTCCCAGAACCACCAGCCGCCCCAGCCCAGCTCGTAATAGGCCCAGAAGGCGCCCAGCGCGATGCCGGCGGTGAGAAACGTCCAGGCGGCCAGCGTCCATGGCCGCACCCAGCGGGCCCAGGCGGAATCCACCTTGCCCTCCAGCAACGCGGCGATGGCGAAGGCGAAAGCCACGGAAAAACCCACGTAGCCGGCATAGAGCATGGGTGGATGGGCGGCCAGGGCGGGATCCTGCAACAGCGGGTTCATGCCCCTGCCTTCCAACGGCACGCGGCCTTCCGGAATGCGCACGAAAGGGCTGGAAACGGTGACGATGTAGAACAGGAAAGCGGTGGCGATGGCGCCCTGCACGCCCAGCACGCGGGCCTTCAGCGACAGCGGCAGCTTCCCGGAAAAGGCGGCCACGGCCAGGGTGAACAGCGACAGGATGAACACCCAGAGCAGCATGGAGCCTTCATGATTGGCCCAGGTGCCGGTGATCTTGTAGATGAAGGGCTTGGCGGTGTGGGAGTTCTGCCATACGTTGAGCACCGAGAAATCGGACGTGACATAGGCGTGGATGAGCGCGGCGAAGGCCAGGGAGACGAGCAGGAACTGCACCGCTGCCGCCGGCGCGGCCAGCGCCATCAGCCGGGGATTGTTGGTGTGCGCGCCATATAGCGGCACCAGCGTCTGATACATGGCCACCGCCAGCGCCAGCACCAGCGCGAAATGCCCCAGCTCCACGATCATGTCCGGCTCTCCTTTCTCGCCCGCCCCGTCAGTAGTTGGTGGCGCCGGCGGCCGCAGCGGTGGGCACGGCCTTGTCCGAATTTTCGTGCTGCCATAGCCCCTTCTTCTTCAGGGCTTCCGCCACCTCGCGCGGCATGTATTTCTCGTCGTGCTTGGCCAATACGGTGTCGGCCACGAAAGTGCCGTCCGGCTGCAGGCGGCCTTCCGCGACCACGCCCTGCCCTTCCCGGAACAGGTCGGGCAGGATGCCCTTGAAGGTGACGGGCACGCTCCTGGCGGTGTCGGTGATGGTGAAGCGGATGACGCCATCGTCCAGCAGCTTCACCGACCCCTTTTCCACCAGGCCGCCCAAACGCAGGCGCGCGCCGGGAGAAATCTTGTGTTCGGCCAGCTTCTCGCTCATTTCCGACGGAGTGTAGAAGAATACCAGCGTATCCTTAAGAGCATAGAGAATCAGTCCCGCCGCCACGCCCAGAAATACAAGGGCGCCGATGATGAGCATCGTGCGCTGCTGCTTGCGGGTCATGGCCTCTCACCTTTCCTGTTGCCAACGTTCGCGTTCATGCCGTCGCATCCCTCGTCGTCAGGACGAAATGCCCAGTTGCGCCGCCAGCGCCTCCACCTTTTTCAGGGCCTCGGCATTGCCCGACAGGGCCTGACGGGCGCGGGCGAGCGCTTCTTTCGCCTTGTCGTCCTCGCCCAGCACCTTGCGGGCGCGGATGAGCCGCAGCCAGCCGGAGAGATCGTCGGGATGTTCCTTCAGCCGCGCGTCCAGTCCCTCCACCATGTTGCGGATCATGGCCATGCGTTCTTCCGGCGAGGCGTCGCGCATGGCCTGCATGCGCTCGCGCACGGCGCTGGACGACGGCTCCGTGGACGCCGCCGCGTGTGCCGGCGGCCGTTCGCCCACGGCCTTCGACAATTGCGCCACCTGTCGGGCAATGGCGGCGCGGGCGGGCACCTCGGGGGGCAGATCGGCCAGCAGTTTCTTCAGGGCATCGAGAGCCTTGCGCTTGTGGCCGGCCTGCAGCTCGGCGATGGCGAGATAATAGCGGCTCATGGGATCGCCGGGACGCAATTTCTGCGCCTGACGAAAGGCCTTCGCCGCCTGTTCCGTCACGCGGCCGCGGGCGGCCCGCACCAGCGCTTCGCCATAGGCGTTGTAAAGATCGGCCGAAGGCTCCTTGCTGAGGCTGATGGCGCGGCGCCAGGCCTCGATGGCCTTGTCCAGCCGACCCAGCTTTTCATAGGCAGGGGCCAGCGCCAGCCAGCCGGCGACATTGTTCGGCTCCTTTTCCAGTTTCTGTTCGGCGCGGCGCACCAGCGCCGGCAGATCGTTGTTGCGCCCCGCTTCCGCCAGACGCCTTTCCAACGGCATGTCCGGACGGCCCGGCTGGCCCTTCTGCACATACACCGCCAGGGCCACGGCCGGCACCAGCAGCGCCGCCGCGATGGCGGCGAAAACCGCCCCCCCGCCGGCGCTTTCCAGCTGCGACTGCGCATGCCGGCGGGCCTCGTCGGCGGCCAGAATGCGGCGTGCGATCTCGTTGCGCGCGCGTTCGGCGGCTTCCTCCGAAATCAGCCCCTGGGCAATTTCCTCTTCCAGCTCGCGCATCTGGTCGCGATAGATGGCAAGGTCATATTCGGCCCTCGCCAACGCCTTGCGCGGGCGGCGCAGCAAGGGCGCCAGCAACAGCGCCAGCACCACCACCATCAGGCCACCCGCCAGCAACCAGAATTGAACGTTCGTGCCCATATGTTCTCCCCGCCGGGCCACAACCGGAAACCGTCCGAAAGGTAAAACATCCCCGGAAAGACGACAATCGGAAGGATATTACGCTTTGGTCATGAACAATCTCGCGGAGGGAAACGCAAGGGGAAAAGAGGAAGCGGATCCCGAGGGGATCCGCTTCCGGCCCGGGTCGGTGCGCTGCGACCGGGGGCAACCAGCAGCACACCTGCCGGGTTCTTCCGGCAGTCCCGGCGCGCTGTGAACGCGCCGGCCACCCTTTGATTTGCCCATATCACAATCATTCAGGAAATAAAACTCTTTCTGCGCAAAAATGAAGAATTTGTAGTGCAAAACTACCAGAAGATGCGCTTCCAAATTTTCTCAAAGTTGTCCCTTCTCTACTTCCCCTGAGCGATATTTCCGCCCGCCACAGCCGGAAGGCGAAGTTCCGCCTTCAGCCCGCCCATGTCAGACACCGACAGCCGCATTTCTCCCTTGTACATGCCGGCCAGCTCCTTGACGATGGACAGGCCAAGGCCGGAGCCGGGACCGGATTCGTCCAGCCGCTGGCCGCGCCGCATGGCCCGCTCGCGCTGCCGGGCCGTCAGGCCGGGGCCGTCGTCTTCCACCAAGATCACCAGCTCCCGATCCCGCCGGGAACAGGAAACCCGCACCCGTCCATGCCCATACTTGAAGGCGTTGTCCAGCAGATTTCCCAACATTTCCTCCAGATCCTGCCGTTCGCCGCGGAACAGCAGCTCCCGCGGGCAGTCCACCTCCACGTTCGCCTCGCGGTCGCGGTAGATGCGCCGCAGCGCGTTCAGGATGGGGCGCAAGGTTTCGTTCACGGGAGTGGTGACGCCAAGGGTGCCGACCAGGGCGGCGCGGCGCGCCCTATCGAGATGCAGTTCCACCTGCTCGCGCATGTGGGCCGATTGCTCCACCACCAGGCGCGCCAGCTCGTCATCGCGGGTGGCCGCCTCGTTGATGAGCACGGCCAGTGGGGTTTTCAGGGCATGGGCCAGGTTGCCCACCTGGGTGCGGGCACGCTCCACCACCTCGCGGTTGGCGCGCAGAAGCTGGTTCAGCTCGTCCACCACCGGCCGTATCTCATCAGGAAAGCGTCCCTCCAGCTTCCGGCGGCGGCCCTCGCGGATGTCGGCAATCTCGTCATGCAGCACCTGCAGGGGGCGCAGGCCATATCGCACCTGGATGAAAATGGTGAGCACCAGCCCCAACCCCATGATGGCAAAAACCAGCGCCATCACCTGCGTGAAGGATGCGATTTCCCTGCGTATCTGGTCGGCATCGCCGGCCATGATCACGGAATAGCGGTTGGCATCGCCGAACAGGGAAAGACGTTGTTCGATAAGCCGCACCATCTTGCCATGCGGACCGGGAAGGGTGAGATGCAGACTGCCGTCCGCGGCGCGCGGCAGGGAATCGAAAAAATGCACGTCGAACCGCTTTTCCAGCAGGGAACGCGAAGCCAGGGAGCGTCCGTCCCCCTTTCCGAGGGGCGTGATCTGCCAATACCAGCCGGACGCGGGAAGGCGGAAAAGCGGATCGCCCAGATCGCGGGAGACTTGAATGCCGCCGTCGGCCTGTTGCTCCACATTGGCCAGCAGGCCATTGATGAGCGCCTCCAGGCGGGCGTCGAACTGGCGTTCCAGAGTGGCGCGAAACATCCAGAACAGCAACAGCCCCGCCATCAGCAGCATCACCACCGCCGCCAGCAGGGAGGCCAGCAGCAACCGATTGGCAAGTGAGCGGGTGCCTATGTCCCTGAGACGGCGCAGCATGTGGGCCCCGTTCACTCCTCCTCGGGAGGAGCAAGGCGGTAGCCCAGGCCGCGCACCGTCTGCAGCATATCCTTGCCGATTTTCTTGCGCACGCGCCCGATCATCACCTCGATGGTGTTGGAATCACGATCGAAGTCCTGGTCATACAGGTGTTCGGTGAGGCGCGTGCGGGAAATGACCTCGCCCTGATGGTGCATGAAATAGGCGAGCAGGCGGTATTCCATCGGCGTCAGCTTCAGGGGCATGCCGTCCTTCAGCACGCGGGCGCCGGCGGTATCCAGCACCAGAGGGCCGCAGGCGATCTCGCTGCTGGCATGGCCGGAGGCGCGGCGCACCAACGCCCGCAAGCGGGCCAGCAGCTCGGCCATGTGAAAGGGCTTGGCCACGTAATCATCGGCTCCGGCGTCGAAACCGGCCACCTTGTCGCTCCAGCGGTCGCGGGCGGTGAGGATGAGCACCGGCATGTCGCGCCCCGCCGCGCGCCATTCCTTCAGCACCGTCACGCCATCCTTCTGCGGGAGGCCGAGGTCGAGAATGACGGCGTCATAAGGCTCGGTATCGCCCAGGAAGTGTCCTTCCTCACCATCCAGCGCCACGTCCACGGCATAGCCGGCGCCTTCCAACGCTTCCTTGAGCTGGCGGTTGAGTTGCGGATCGTCTTCCACCACGAGAACGCGCATTGGCCATTCTCCCTCATCACTGTTGCAGCACACGGCCGGAGCGCGCATCCACCAGCACCCGCACCACCCGGCTGCGCGTGCGCAGCTTGACAACATATACGGGTGGCTCATCACCAAGCAAGCGAACGGAAAGGCCGATGCTGTCCGGCCAGCGGCGCTGGGCCAGACGCAAGGCTTCGGAGGGCCGAATTTTCACCGCGGGCCTGCGCATTCTGCGGGGCGGCGGAACAACGACCCGGGGGCGACGCGGGGGACGACGCAAACGTGGCCGCATGCGCAGGGCCGGCGGCAGGCGGCGAAAGCGGGGTGGCGGAAAATCCAGATACTGAACCCGCTGCACGGGCAAGGCCCGAGCGGACACGGCCGGCGCCCCCCGGAGCGTGCCAGCCCCGGCTTCCGCCGCCCAGAACTGCGCGGCAAGAATGACCAGAGCCAACGCCATGCGCATGGCTGTGAGGAAATGCTTCATACAAGCCTTTCAGGGCTTCTCGCTCATATTCAAGCCGTATATGAGGCAAGCGGGCTGAACACGAGATGAATACGCCTTTCAGGTTGCTGGCTCATAGAGGAAATATTTCATGTTTCCACAAGGGCAGAACATAAACCATCCGGGATTATTGGCGGATGAGACGAGCGATCTTTTCCAGCGTGCGGCCGCCGATGTAGCCGCCGATGGCGATGTTCACGCTGGTCATGATCCAGCCCAGCAAAGTGTCGCCGATGCGCACCGGCGGCGCGCCGAACCAGTCCACGGCGATGGGCAGGATCAGTCCGTAGAAAACGATGACGGTGGCGAAGGTGATCGCAACCAGCGGCCGCCAGTTGCGTTGCAGCCAGCTTTCGCCGCGCAGCTCGGCAATGATAACATCGTGGCGCGCCTGCAACTCGGTGGCCGCTATCCGACCAAGCTCGGCGGCGATAACCTTCTCCAGCTCCGCCTCGATGGCTTTTCCGTCCAGTTGCGCGTGCCGGGCGCGCTCGAACACGTCCAGCACCGCCTTCACCAACGGGCCGGTGAGGATATTGGCGAACAACCTGGCGACGGCGATCATCTCGGCCCTCCCGCCCGCTGTTTCAGCAGCAATTTGTCCAGTTTCGCCTCCACCCGGCGGAATGCGTCCAGCATGCGATCCAGCCGCCGCGATACCGCCGCCTGATTGGCCTCAAGGCGAATGATGCGGTTCTGATTGTCGCGCGCCTCGCGGATGCGCAGCTCCAGCGCGTCCACCCGCGCCGAGAGATTCGCCGCCCACCAGACGATGCCGATGGTCTGCATGACGATGGTGATGATGAGCGCCACCGGCACGCGCCTGTCCAGGTGCCAGTGACGGTCCGGATCGGAAGCGCGCATGGTCAATCTCTCCTGCCGATGGGGGTGGTGGTGATGGCGCGCAGCCAGGCGATGACCATGGAAATGGCGAGCAGCCAGTAGCCCTTGGCCGGGCCATCCGGCACCAGATCGGCCCAGTTCGTGGCCTCCAGCACGCCGACGGTGGCCACCAGCAATGCGAACAGCATCGTGCGCCACCCCTTCAGGTGGCGGCTGAGGCGGCCCACGGCCCGGCGCATCAGAAAAGCGACGTGAACCATTCCACAAGCTCCCTCCAGACAGCGGCGGCCAGCATGGATGCGGCCAGCAAAAAGGCCGCCCAGGCGGCGGTCAGTCCGGGACGTTCGGCGATTTCCCGCACCTTGTGGCGCGCCATCGTCGTGGGCGGTGGACGACGGCGAGCGGGCGGCGTCATCCACAGCCGCCCCTCGGCCCGGCGGCGACGCACAAGCCCGCGCAGACGGCGGCCGCCGGCCTTCGTCCAGCGCATCAGCAGGCGCGGCACATCATCGAAGCGCCCCTCGCGCACCGCGCGCAGCACCGAGGAGCGCTTGAGGTTGCCGATGCCGACGTTGAAGGCGAAGCTCACCAGAGCGCCGAACTGGTTGTCGTTGATCCGGGCCATGACGTCCGGCCCCAGCGCCTTCGCCACCTGGCGCGCGAAGCGCTCCACATCCTGGCGCAGGATGCGCTCGGCCTCTTCCCCGGTGATGCGCATGCCCGGCGTGACCTTCGGCGGCCCGGCCATGGAGGTGTGTCCGTATCCGATCGTCCATACGCCGGCGGCGTCACGATAGGCACGCAGCCGTAGTCCTTCAAACCGGCGGATGAGATCGAACGTCAACTTGTTCACACCCATCAGCTCACCACAGCCCTGTCGGTAACGCGCCGCCAGTTCGTTCCGTCCGAAAAGGCCAGTGTGGCGCCGCCTGCCTCATCGCTGACGAACACGATGGCACCGGCGCCCACGGCGGAAGCATCCGGCAAGGCGGCCACCGTATATGACCCCACGCGAACGGGGCCATCGACATGCATCCTTGTTGTCGGAGATGTCGCGCCCACACCGACGTTGCCCGTGTTCTCGTCGATATTGACCGCATCATGCCATGACACGCCGTCAGCGCTGACCTTGATGCGAAAGGTATCGCCACCAACGAGGCCCATTTCGGCGCGGCCCGACCAGTTGCTCTGAAACAGCAGGCTGGCGGTGTTGGACGTGGCGGCCTTGTTCACCTTGAATTGCACAGATCCGTTGCCCGGCGTGACGTCGTCGTGGCTGAACAGCACCGCGTCGGATTTCACCGCCAGCCGGTTGGTGGCATCGGCGCCGGTGTTGATGCCCACCATACCGCCATCGGCGGGGTTGAGACTGGAAACGCCGCCGCCGGAGGACAGGTTGGCGATCTTCACCTTCCTGCCGTCGGAGGTGGGGATGAAGGCGTTGGTGTTGGGCGCGGCATCCTCGGCAAGCGCATCGATGCGGGGGCCGACGTTGCCATCGTGCCAGACGGCGTTGCCGGCGCTGGTGAGCGACGCAGGAAACTCCACCACGCCGCTGGCTGCCGTCACCTGCAGGGCAGTCTGCCAGGTCGCACCGTCGGCGCTGACCTTCAGCGCGAAATCATCGCCGCCGAGCAATCCCATCTCGGCGCGGGCCGACCAGTTGCTCTGGAACAGCAGGCTGGCGGTGTTGGACGTGGCGGCCTTGTTCACCTTGAATTGCACCGACCCGTTGCCCGGCGTGACGTCGTCGTGGCTGAACAGCACCGCGTCGGACTTCACCGCCAGGCGGTTGGTATCGTCGGCGCTGGTGTTGATGCCCAGCTTCAGCAGGTTCCGAAGCGCGGTGATGGTGGCGGAGAAGTCCTGCCAGGAGGTGCCGTCGAAGAACAGGAAGGCGTTTTCGTCCTGCACGAAGGCCAGCCAGCCCTCCGTCGGCACATGGAACACCCAACCGCCGTTGCGGAACTCGGCGATGGTATTCTCCCGCCCGGCCCAGTCGCCGGTGGCGCCGGTGGCGACGATATAGCAGTCGCCATCCTGCGGGTTGGCGGGCGGGCTGGCGAGATCGCGATCCTTCACCGTGGCCTGCACCAGCGCGTCCAGCGTGCGCAGGGCCTCGTTGTGGGTCACATGCTTCTGCGCCT
>JALVFB010000254.1 GCA_027030295.1 Hyphomicrobiales bacterium | reverse complement strand
CGCCGCCACCGGCCGGGAGGCGGTGCGGGTGCTTTTCCTGCCCTCCGGGCGGCGCGGCGAGGTGGCACGCGGCGAAACGCTGTTGGCCGCCGCCCGCCGGCTGGGCGCGGACGTGGACTCCGCCTGTGGCGGGCGCGCCATCTGCGGGCGCTGCCAGGTGCTGATTCAATCCGGCAACTTCTCGAAGGAAGGCATTGAATCCTCGCCGGAACACGTCACGCCCCCGACACAGGCGGAAGAGAAATACGACCGCTTGCGCGGCCTGAAGCCCGGCCACCGCCTGGCCTGCCAGGCGCGCCTGCTCGGCGACGTGGTGGTGGACGTGCCGCCGGAAAGCCAGCTGCACCGGCAGCTGGTGCGCAAGGAGGCCGATACCCGCCCCATCGACGTCGATCCGCCGTTGCGCGCCCTGCCGGTACGGGTGGAGCCGCCGGCGCTGGAGGCCCCCTCCTCCGACTTCGACCGGCTGGCGCAGGCGCTGGCGGCGGAATGGAACGTGCGGGACCTCATCCCCGACCCGGCGGTGCTGCCGAATCTGCAACCCGCCTTGCGCGAGGGCGACTGGCAGGTCACGGCCATCGTCCATCAGGCTCATCTGGACGCCCCGCCGCTGCTGGTGGACATCCGCCCCGGCATCGATGAAACCCTCATCGGCCTGGCGCTGGACATCGGCTCCACCACCATCGCCGCGCACCTGACCGACCTGCACACCGGCCAGGTGCTGGCCTCGAAAGGCGCCATGAACCCGCAGATCCGCTTCGGCGAAGACCTCATGAGCCGCATCTCTTATGCCATGATGCACCCGCAGGGCGCGGCCGAAATGACGGCGGCCGTGCGCGAGGCCGTCAACGAACTGGCCAGAAAGGCCGCCGGGGCCGCCGGCCACGCGGCCAGCGACATCCTCGACGTGGCCGTGGTTGGCAACCCGGTGATGCATCATCTGTTTTTCGGCATCAGCCCGGTGGAGCTGGGCCAGGCGCCCTTTGCGCTCGCCGTCTCCGGCGCGCTGGAAATGCCGGCCCGCGACACCGGGCTGCATCTCGCTCCCGCCGCCCGGCTCCATGCCCTGCCCTGCATCGCCGGCCATGTGGGCGCGGACGCGGCGGCGGTGGTGCTGGCCGAGGCGCCGCATCAGCGCGACGACATCTCGCTGATCGTGGACGTGGGCACGAATGCCGAAATCATCCTCGGCAACCGCCACCGCCTGCTGGCCTGTTCCTCGCCCACCGGCCCCGCCTTCGAGGGCGCGGAGATCACCCACGGCCAGCGCGCCGCGCCGGGCGCCATCGAGCGCGTGCGCATCGACCGCGAAACGCTCAAGCCCCGCTTCAAGGTCATCGGCGTGGACGAATGGTCGGACGCGGAAGGATTCGCCGAGGCGGTGAAGGAAACCGGCATCACCGGCATCTGCGGCTCCGGCATCATCGAGGCGGTGGCGGAAATGTTCCTCGCCGGCGTCATCGACGCCAACGGCCGCTTCAACGCCACGCTGGCGGAAACGAGCCCGTGGGTGGAGAAGCGCGGACGCGGCTTCGCCTGCATCCTGCACCGCGACGAGGATGGTCGCGAGGTGGTGATCACTCAGGAAGACGTGCGCGCCATCCAGCTGGCCAAGGCGGCGCTCTACGCCGGCTGCCGCCTGCTCATGGACCGGCTGGGCATCGATGCGCCGGACCGCATCCGCCTCGCCGGCGCCTTCGGCGCCCACATCGACCCGCTCTATGCCATGGTGCTGGGAATGATCCCGGACTGCCCGCTGGAGAACGTGAGCAACGCCGGCAACGCCGCGGGCGCCGGCGCGCGCATGGCGCTGGCCAGCCGCGAGGCGCGCCGCGAGATCGAGGAGGTGGTGCGTCGCATCGAAAAGATCGAAACCGCCACCGAGGAGCGTTTTCAGGAGCATTTCGTCGCCGCCATGGCTTTCCCGCACAAGAGCGCGCCGACGCCCAATCTCGCGCGCGCCATCGACCTGCCCCACCCGACCCCGGCGCCAGCGCCCGCCCGGCGCCGGCGCCGCTGCGGCAAACGCGGCTCCTGAGCGGAGTCAAATCCGCGCAATGTCTGACCGGTGAAACCGCCCCGCGCCCTCGGGCCCTTGATTTCATGATTTGGGGGTTGGGCGGGGGCGCGGGGCGGTGGGTGGCCCTGGATGCAAACTGGCATCACTCGCCTTGCGGGCGAGGAAATGCTTATTACAACCAAATGTTTTTCGGCCGCAATTTCCGGTTAGACCCTTTTATGGTCTGGCCCATCGCAGATGAGTCCCCTATACAACTTTCAGCGTCAAGCAAGGAATTTATCCCTTTTCAACCGTTTAT
>JALVFB010000253.1 GCA_027030295.1 Hyphomicrobiales bacterium | reverse complement strand
CGAGGGCGTGCCCACTTCTGCCGCCACCCGCGCGGAAGGATTGGGCACGGTCGCGGCGGCCAGCTCCTCGGCGGCAAACAGTCGGACGGGTGCCTCCAGCTGGCGCGACAGGGCAGCCAGCGCCGGCTCGTCCGCCTTCACCGCGATGGTGCCGATGGCGGCGATGCGGCCCACTGGCAGCTCGGCGCGCGCCAGCGTCTCTTTCACCAGCCCGATCACCGCCTCTGGCGCCGCATCCCGCGCCATGCCGACGCCGACGATCAGATCGCGCGGATAATAGACGAGATGTTTCGGTCCCGGCTGTGGATGTATCCGGGCGACCGGGCGGTCCGCGTCGTGAATGCTGATGCGCAAGGGCGCGGCGGGATCGTCGCTGAAGGGCAGGGCGCTTTCGGCGAGCCACTCCGGCATGTCGCCGCTCACGAACGCCTTCGCGCCCTCCATCAGCGCCGCCATGAAGGATTTCACGTCTTCCGGGTTGGCCAGCCGCCAGCCGGGGGGCGGCGCATCGAGAGCGACGCCGAACAGCGCATCGGACGCGGTGGTAATGGCCACCGCGCCGCCGGTGACGTCCGCCACCCGCCGCGCCAGGTCGTTGGCGCCATGGTGCCCGCCCAGCAGCGGCACCACATGCGCGCCGTCGGCGGAAACGGCGATGACCGGCGGTTCCGCGCGTTTGTCCGCCGGCAGGGGAGCGAGCGCGCGCACGAGAATGCCCGCGGCACAGATGCCGATGAGGGGCTGACCGGAAGCGAAGGCGTCGCGCAACGTGGCGGCGACATTGGCAGGCGCGACGATGACTTGCCCGCCCACCTCCGCGGCGATACGCTCCGCCAGCGCCTGCCCGCGCGGCGAGACGGCCAGCACCAGCGGCGGCATGTGCGCCCGCGCGGTCATGCCGTCCTCAGTCTTCCATCCGGGGCGCGCGCCCTTGCGGCCACACCAGCACCAGCGAGAAATAGTCCTCCGGCAGCGCCTCCGCCGCCCGTTCCAGCGGCATGATGCGCTCCTCGCCGCCGTCAAGCGCCTGCACCACCATCGCGCCGGCCAGCCGCCCGGCGTCCGCCAGCACCGTCCGCACCATGTCCAGCCGCCGCCCGGCCTTGAGGATGGCCAGCCCCGCCTGCCGGTTCAGGCATTCGGCCAGCAGGGCGTCGCGCTCCATGGTGGCGGGCAACAGCTTCAGCGGCTCCGTTCCGCGCACCAGCGGCGTGCTGAAGCGCGCCGCCGCCGCCTGCGCGGAAACCACGCCGGGCACCGCGTGCACCGGATGGCTCGCCGCCAGCAGCGCCGCCAGCCGCGCGAAACTGCCCCAGGTGAGCGGATCGCCCAGGCACAGGAAGGCCACGTCCTTGTCCGCGTCCAGCCGCGCCGCCACCTGTTCCGCCGCCTGTTGCCAGGCCGCCTCCAGCGCCGCCGAATCACCGGTGAAGGGAATGGACAGCGGCAGTTCCTCCACGTCTTCCGGAATGAAGGGCGCGGCGATGGTGCGCGCCCGTGACCGGCCCGATTCCCCCTGCGGCCAGGCGATGACCGGCGCCATGGAAATGATGCGCCAGCTCTTCAGGGTGATGAGTTCCGGATCGCCCGGCCCCAGCCCCAGTCCATACAGTGTGCCGCTCATGCCATACCCCCGTTTGCCGGACTTCCCCTGACACCTTCAACCACGCCCCACCGCATGGGACAAGACGCAAGCCTGAAGCTGTGCACAGGCAGACGCCTTCCTCAAACCTTCCGCACCCGCCACTGGGTCACCGGCAGGCTCTGGCGGAAGGCTTCGTAACCGGAAAGCGGCGCGTGCTTTTCCGCCATGCCGGGTTCGGCGCAGCTCTTTTCCCGTGGTTTCAGGACCAGCGGCGCGGCATGGGCGAACTGCATGCGCATCAGCTCGCCGCCATGTCTGGCGTGCCTTGCCAGCAGCGCCTGTTCGGCCTGCAAGCTCACGGCGTTGGCCACCAGCCAGCCGCCCTTCGCCAGCGCTTCCCAGGCGGCCTGAAACACCGCCTCGTCCGCCACCGCGCCGCCCAGAAAAACCACGTCCGGCCGCGGCAGGCCGCGCAGCGCCTCCGGCGCCCGTCCGCACACGATGCGCAGTTTCGACGCCCCCAGCGCATCGGCGTTCCGCTCCATCATGCGGCAGCGTTCCTCGTTCTGTTCGATGGCGATGGCGTGCGCCGTGTGGCCGCTCATGCGCAGCCATTCGATGGCCACGCTGCCGCACCCGGCGCCCACGTCCCACAACAGCGTGCGCGCGCGCGGCATCAGCGCGTTCACGGTGATCGCCCGCACCGGCGCCTTGGTGATCTGACCGTCGTGCGCGAA
>JALVFB010000252.1 GCA_027030295.1 Hyphomicrobiales bacterium | reverse complement strand
CCGACTTTGGCGTGAAGATTCTCATGGCCACGGTGCTTCTGGCGCCCTATGGCCTGTTGCGCGCCGCCTTCATTCGCCTGCTCGGCTGGAAGGAAAACGCCGTTTCCACGGCTTGAGCACATCCGTGAGGTGGATCACCCCTTGCCTGGATCGTAAGGGTTGTCCACCTCGCGGAACTTGAGCCTGATGGGCACGCCCCACAGGTCGAAGGAGTCGCGCAGGCTCTTCACCAGGTAGCGGCCATATTCCGCCGGCACCTTGTCCGCCCGCTGCGTGAACACGACAAAGGTGGGCGGGCGCGTCTTCGGCTGGGTGATGTAACGCAGCTTGATGCGCCGCCCGCCCGGCGCCGGGGGCGGATGGCGCGCCACCGCCTCCTCCAGCCAGCGGTTCAGCTTCGCCGTCGGGATGCGCTCGTTCCACTTTTCCCAGGTAGCGAACACCGCCGGCATCAGCTTGCCCACGCCCTTGCCCGTAAGAGCGGAAAGCGTCACCACCGGCGCGCCGACGATCTGCGGCAGCTTCTCGTCCACCAGCCGCTCCAGCTCCTTGCGATAGCGGGCGCGCGCCGCCGGGTCGATGAGATCCCACTTGTTGACGGCGATGACCACCGCCCGGCCTTCCCGCGCCATGAGGTCGGCGATCGCCAGATCCTGCTTGCGCAACGGCTCGGTGGCGTCCAGCAGCACCACCGCCACCTCGCCATACTTGGCGGCGCGAATGGCATCGCCGACGGAGAGCTTCTCCAGCTTCTCCTTCACCTTCGCCTTCTTGCGCATGCCGGCGGTGTCCCACAGCTTCACCGGCCGCTTGTGCCACGTCCAGTCGATGCCGATGGCATCCCGCGTGATTCCCGCTTCCGGCCCCGTCAGCAGCCGCTCCCTGCCGATGAGCCGGTTGATGAGCGTGGACTTGCCGGCATTGGGCCGTCCGACGATGACCATCTGCAATGGCCGCAAGGGCAGGCGCTCTTCGGCCCGCTCCTCGCCGTCACCCTGCGCTTTTTCACCGGCTTCCCCGGAGCGTTCCTTCTTCGTCGCCGCCCGCCGGCGCTCCTTCAGCAGCAGGAATTTTTCCTGAAGCGCGTCATGCAGCGCGTCCAGCCCCAGCCCGTGCGCGGCGGAAAAGGGGATCGGCTCCTCCAGCCCCAGCGCCCAGAACTCCGCCGCCGCCGCCTCGCCATCGGCGCCCTCGGCCTTGTTCGCCAGCAGCACGGTGGGCTTGCCGCGCTCGCGCAACAGCCGGGCGAAATGCTCGTCATCCGGCATCAGCCCGGCGCGCGCGTCGGTCATGAAGATGACGACATCGGCCTGATCGATGGCGCGCTCGGTCATTTCGGTCATGCGCGCCGCCAGCGTGCCTTCCTCGGCGTCTTCCAGCCCGGCTGTATCCAGCACCGTGAAGTGCAGGTCGTCCAGTTTCGCCTTCGCCTCGCGGAAGTCGCGGGTGACGCCCGGTTCGTCGTGCACGATGGCCAGCCGCTTGCCCACCAGCCGGTTGAACAGGGTGGACTTGCCCACGTTCGGGCGGCCGACGATGGCCACGCTCGGCAGTTTCCTTTTCCTGGCCATGATGCCTCGGCTCGGAATGAAATGGCCGGATTTCACGAAAACCGGGACAGATACCCGTCGTCGTCCAGCACATAGACGGCGTTGCGCGCCACGATGGGCGCCACATACACCGCCTCGCCCACGTCATGACTGCGCAATACCTGGCCCCCCTCGGCCAGGATTTCAACCAGCTTGCCGCCGGAAGTCGCCACCAGCAGCCGCCCGCCGCCCATCACCGGCCCCGTCAGCGTGCCGCCGCCGGGCCGCGCCGACCAGCGTATCCTGCCGCTGGCCGCGTGCACCGCGTGCATGCTGTTGCGTCCGGCGATGTGAAACAGGTAGTTGCCCGCCAGCCACGGCGTGTTGCGCCCGCCCAGCGGCAGCGTCCACAGGGTTTCGCCGCTGCCGCCGGCCACGGCGGCGAGGTCGCCCACCGCCGCCACGCCGAAGGCGCGCTTGCCCGTCAGCACCGGGCGCGCGGCGATGTCGGTGATGGTCGGCGCTGCGGACAGCGTGACGCTCCAGCGTTCGCTTCCCGAAGTGGACAACGCCGTCATGTCTCCACCGGAAAAGGGACAGACCACCATCGACCCGAGCACCGCCGGCGCGGCGGCGGAAATGAGCCTCGTGCGTCCCGTGGCGCCCTGATGCTCCCACAACTTGCCGCCGTTGCCGGCGGAAAGCGCGTGCAACTTGTCGCCATTGTCGCGCACGAACATGCGGCCCGCGGCCACCACCGGCGGGGTGCGCAGCGGCCGCCCCAGCTTCGCCCG
>JALVFB010000251.1 GCA_027030295.1 Hyphomicrobiales bacterium | reverse complement strand
TGCTGGCGCAAGTGGCGCTGTTCTGGCTCATCGGGCTGGAAGGGGCGCAACTGCGCCGCCGGGCGCTGCTGCGCAAGGGGTGCACGGAAAAGGCGGTGGTGCCGGCACACGACGCGGACGAGGCGTTGTTGCAGACCATGGCGGCAAAGGGGTGATTGCCGGTATTCGGCTTGCGGGCCTTCGTCAAGGGGTTCACCCGCCGAAGGCGGCGCTACGCGCCCTTGACGAAGGCCCGCAAGCCGAACAGGATCGGGCAACCTCCCCCCTGCCGGAAGAAAAGCGTCCCTCAATGGACGCTTTTCTTCCGGCAGGGGGGAGGCAAAAACATCAAGAGGCATGTGGATGAAAGTCGCCATCGTCGATTATGGCTCGGGCAATCTGCGCTCGGCGCAGAAGGCGTTCGAGCGCGCCGCCGCCGATGAAGGCATCGCCGCCGAGGTAATGCTGGCCACGAGGCCGGAAGAGGTGCTGGCCGCCGACCGCGTGGTGCTGCCCGGCGTGGGGGCGTTCGCCGACTGTCTGGCCGGCATCGAGGCCATCGCGGGCATGCGCGAGGCCATCGAGGAGGCGGCGCTGAAAAAGGCGCGGCCCTTTCTGGGCATCTGCGTGGGCATGCAGCTGCTGGCCACGCGCGGGCTGGAGCATGGCGTGCACAAGGGCCTGGGCTGGATTCCCGGCGAGGTGCGGCCCATCGAGCCAGGCGACAAACGGCTGAAAGTGCCGCACATGGGCTGGAACGAGCTGGAAGTGGTGCAGCCGCATCCGGTGTTGCTGCCGCTGCTGCATGGCGAACAGGGGCGGCATGCCTATTTCGTGCACTCCTATCACTTCGTGCCGGCCGATTCGCGCCACACCCTGGCGCTCACCCATTATGGCGGCATCATCGTCGCCGCGGTGGGGCGCGACAATATCCTGGGCTTTCAGTTCCACCCCGAGAAGAGCCAGCGGCTGGGGCTGGCGCTGATCGCCGCCTTCCTGCGCTGGAAACCTTGAAGAGTCGGCATCGCCTTCTCACATGCGTGGACAGAGCGGAAACTTTTCCGGCGGACTTTCACGCATGCAGAGGAGAAACGACCATGGTCATGGGGGTTGCCCAATTCGAGAAGCTGTTCCGCCACGCGGCGGGGCTGGACATCGACAAGTCCGACATCAAGCGTCTGGATGATTTCATCAATGCACAGTTGCACGGGCTGCTGCTGATGGCGCAGCGGCTGGCGAAGATGAACGGACGCGACGTCATTACCGAAGCCGACGTGCCGCTGACCAGGGGCCTGCAGGAAAGCATGCACGCATTCCGCCAGCTCAACGAGGAAGTGCCCGTTGCGGGCATTCTGGAGCGGCTGACCAAGCTGCCGCCGCTGGATCTGGCCATTGGCGAGGATGTGCAGGCGATGCTGCCCGATCTGGCCGGGGGCATGACCATCTCGCTGGCCAGGGTGTTCAAGGTGATCGATCCGGCGCTGAAAAACCCGCAGAGCGAACACTGGGAAAAGGTGGAGCGCCTCTACGAACTGCTGGTGTGACGCCAGCGCATCGGGCGGCGCCGCAGCGGGCCGCCCGATGCTGTTTTCGGGGCTTGAAATGCGCCGCAAATCGCGCCATAAGCGGCGCGTGCATTCCATGATGCTGCCGTAGCTCAGGGGTAGAGCACTCCCTTGGTAAGGGAGAGGTCGAGTGTTCAAATCACTCCGGCAGCACCATTCCTCATGCCGGCACGCATGAAGAACCACCCAACCTCAAGTCGTCGAAAACAAGGGCTTGAGCGAAGACGCGGGAACGGTTCGCAACCGTCAGCCTTTACGCAAACCGGTCTTCTCCGGAATATCCGGGAAGAACGGACCGCCGCCGCTCAAATGGCGGACAGGGCGCTGAGAAGGCCATAGAGCATGATGACGAGGCCCACCGCCATCAGCGCGGCCATGCCGACGACGCCACGCGGCGCCTGGCCGGCCGCTTCATCCGGCTGGCCGGCATGGACAAGGCGTCCGTGATGTCTTTCCTGCCGCATCATACCAAGATACATAAAGAACCACCCACCGCCCCGCGCCCCCACCCAACCCCCAAATTATGAAAAACAAGGGCTTGGGCGGGGGCGCGGGGCAGTTTCACCGGTCAGACATTACGCAATCCAGCATCACTTTCCATCGTGTGCGCGGCCCTCTCCCCGATTCGCCACCCTGCCACCACGGTCCTGACATCTTCCTGACCGGTCTTGCGCCGGGCTGGTCAGGGCAACGCATCCAGCAGGTGGGCCACCAGCGGCTCGTCCGCCGGGGGCATGGGAAAGGCGCGCAGACGTTCCTTTCCGACCCATTTCAGCTGCTGGCCTTCCAGCGGCCGCACCAGCCCCCGCCATTTGCGACAGACATACAGCGGCATCAGCAGGTGGAAATCGCCATAGTCGTGCGAGGCGAAGGTGAGCGGCGCCAGGCACGACGGGCGCACCTCCACCCCCAGCTCCTCGCGCAATTCGCGGACGAGCGCGGCTTCCGGCGATTCGCCCGGTTTCACCTTGCCACCGGGAAATTCCCACAGCCCCGCCATGCGGCGGCCCTCGGGGCGTTGCGCGAGCAGCACGCGGTTGTCCGCATCCACCAGGGCCGCGGCCACCACCAGCAGCAGTTTCACGTTTTCGTTCACGGGAAGGAACGTGGCGGAAAATGGCTAACGAATTGTGAACGATGCCGCAAAGTGAAGATGATGTTCCGCACCGCACGACTTTGGCCCGTCATGCGGGCGAAAGCCGGCATCTCGGGCCAGAATGCAAGATGAACCATCCACCGCCCCGCGTCCCCGGCCTGCGCCGGGGCGACGAGAAAAATGGCAATGTTGCGTCGTGTAAAGCGATGATGCGCCCGCTCAGCGCGGGGCGCGCTTGGCCAGGATGCGCTGCAGGGTGCGGCGGTGCATGTTCAGCCGGCGCGCGGTTTCCGAAACGTTGCGGCCGCAGAGTTCATAGACACGCTGGATGTGCTCCCAGCGCACGCGGTCGGCCGACATGGGATTTTCCGGCAACGCCGCCTTCGTCCCCGGTTCGGCCACCAGCGCCTTGAAGATGGCGTCGGCGTCCGCGGGCTTGGCCAGATAGTCGATGGCGCCCAACTTTATCGCCGTGACCGCCGTGGCGATGTTGCCATAGCCGGTGAGCACGATGCCACGGGCCTCCGGCCGGGCACGGGCAAGAGCCTCGATCACGTCCAGCCCGTTGCCGTCCTCCAGCCGCATGTCCACCACGGCATAGTCCGGCGGGTTGGTCTGCACCTCTTCCAGGGCGGCGGCCACCGTTTCGGCCGTGCGCACCTCGGCAAAGCCCTTCTTTTCCATCACGCGCGCCAGCGTGCGCAGGAACGGACGATCATCGTCCACCAGCAGCAGCGTCTTGCCTTCCACATTGAAGGTTTCGCCCATGATGCGCTCCCCCTGCCTTCCGGCGGCGCAGTCCCGGCGGCGGCCCGCCAACCCCCGGACTTTCTGTTCATATACCGCGCGATGGCGCAAATCTCAACGCCGTTTCCGGCATGGCGAAAAAAGGGGAAGAAAGGCGCCGTCTCCTGGGATTCGTCCATTCCGGCGTGGCGAATGAACCCCGACAATAAACAGTAATACAGCCACAAAAGTCCGTGCCGGTCGCATCATACCACCAAAATAGTCTTTTATACGGAAAACACCAAATCCTATTGTTAGAAGAAATTATCATTTAACCACTTTTCACGGAGATGAAGAAGCAAGCAAAGTCCACGTTCCATTTTACGTCATGTTAATTCCCGGCCGGTAGGGTTGGCCTCGGTTCGGGAGGAACAGTCATTTCCTTTCAGAACCACGTGTGCAACGTGAGTAGCAAGCCAAGGAGTAGAACCATGAACAAGGTTGCTCGTTTCTTCAAGGATGAGTCCGGTGCCACCGCCATCGAGTATGGCCTGATCGCGGCGGCCACGGGTCTGGCGCTGGTGGCCGTGATGCCGACCATCAAGTCCAAGCTCCAGTCCACCTTCGGCAAGATCTCGTCCAAGATGTAAGACGCCCGGGGCGGAAGCGGCCGCGAGCCGCTTCCGTCACCTCCCGGATTGCGGAACAACACGGAAAAAGGAAACAGGAAAATGAACAAGGTTGCTCGTTTCTTCAAGGATGAGTCCGGCGCCACCGCCATCGAGTATGGCCTGATCGCGGCGGCCACGGGTCTGGCGCTGGTGGCCGTGATGCCGACCATCAAGTCCAAGCTCCAGTCCACCTTCGGCAAGATCTCGTCCAAGATGTAAGGCGACGGCGAGAAGCCGACCGCATCGCCCCGCCGGCATCCGTCGGCGGGGTTTTTTCATGGGGCCCGCCGCCCGCGGGCGGCTGGCGTCGCAGCGGCAATCCATGAATTTCCCGCGCTCGCCGTTAAGCCGATCGCAACCTCTTTTGGCCATGGTCGAAACCAGGGAATCGGCGCCACAGAAAGGGTGTGTTCGCGATGTTCAAGATGTTGTTGCTTTCCGTCTTTCCCGCGCTGGCAATTTACGCGGCGGTGGATGATTTCTGGCACTACCGCATCACCAATCGCACCAATCTGATGATTTTCGGCAGCTTCTTTCCCGTGGCGCTGATCGCCGGCATGCCGTGGGACGTCTTCGTCTGGCACCTGGCCTCCTTCGGCGCGGTGTTCGTCGCCATGTTCCTCGTCTACATGTTTCTGCCTCCCAGCAAGTTCGGCGGCGGCGACGCCAAGATGATCTCGGCGGTGGCCATCTGGATCGACTGGAACCATCTGATCGAATACGGCATCATGACGGCGCTGGCCGGCGGCGCGCTGGCCGCCATCATGTGGTTGTGGCGAGCACTGCAAATCGAGTATGGCGTGTGGATGCAGGGCGACGCCACCCTGCGCAAGGTCATGTCCTACAACGTGAAGCTGCCCTATGGCGCGGCCATCGCGGCGGGCGGCATCTACGCCTATACGCTGAGCTGGTGGCAGACGCTCATCGCCGGCTGAGGGCGCCGGCCTTCTCTTCCGCCTGGCGGAAATGCCGCGCTTGGCGAACGCCGCCACAGCCTCTACCCTGACGACGGCTGTTGCAATACATCCGATGACCGCATCACCCATCGCGGCGGTGGTGCGGCATCATGTCTTTCCTTGAACACGAGGGAGAAACCATCATGGCCCATGAATTCAAGCTGCCCGACCTGCCCTATGCCTACGACGCCCTGCAACCGCACATGTCGGCGGAGACGCTGGAGTATCACCACGACAAGCATCACGCGGCCTACGTGACCAACGCCAACAAGCTGCTGGCCGGATCCGGGCTGGAGGACGCCGACGAGCTCACCATCATCAGGGAGAGCTTCGGCAGGAATCCGGGGCTGTTCAACAACGCCGCGCAGGTGTTCAACCACACCTTCTTCTTCGACGGCATGAAGCCGGGCGGCGGCGGCGCGAAGCTGCCGGGCCGACTGGAGGCGGCGATCAATGACGCCTTCGGCGGCTTCGACAAGTTCCGCGAGGAATTCATCAACGCCGGCGTCACCCAGTTCGGTTCCGGCTGGGCGTGGCTCGTCTTCAAGGACGGCAAGCTGGAGATCATGAAGACGCCGAACGCGGAGAACCCGTTCGTGCACGGCGCCACTCCCATCATCTGCTGCGACGTGTGGGAGCACGCCTATTACATCGACTATCGCAACCTGCGCCCGAAGTTCCTGGAGGTGTTCGTCGATCACCTGGCCAACTGGGAATTCGCCGAAGCCAATCTCGAAAGGGTGGCGTGAACCATTTCTTTTCCCTTGCGGGTTACGCTTGAGCGCGCCAACGGCCCCTGCGTCGTTGGCGCCTTTTCCTTTCCCGAAACAGGAATGAACCATGAGCAGGAACGGCAACGGCAAGAAGACAAAACACCGCATCGGCCCGTTGAGCGAAGTGGGCGAGGCGCTGGAAGACCATCCTTGCGGGGATTCACCCAGCTATCGGCTGGCCTGGCTGGACGAGGACTATATTCGCCTGCCCGAGCTGCGCGGCGTGCGCCTGATGATGGAATATCACAAGCCGGACCGGGCCCTGCGCATGGCCGGCATCCGCCGCTGCATCGTGGTATTCGGTTCGGCCCGCACCCTGCCGGAGGAGGTGGCGCTGAAGCGCGTGGCGGCGGCGCGACGGGCGCTGAAGGAAAATCCCGACGATGGGGAGCGGAAACAGGCGTTGAAACTGGCGGAACGGGATCTCGCCAATGCGCGCTGGTATGAGGAGGCCCGGCGATTCGCCGCGCTCGTTTCCGCCGATGCCCTGCTGCACGGGCGCGACGACGTGGCGATCATGACCGGCGGCGGACCGGGCATCATGGAGGCCGCCAACCGCGGGGCATACGAGGCCGGCGCGCCTTCCGTGGCGCTCAACATCCAGCTGCCGCACGAGCAGGTGCCGAACCGCTACATCACGCCGGGACTGTGCTTCGACTTTCACTACTTCGCCATCCGCAAGATGCATTTCATGCTGCGCTCCATCGCCATGGTCATCTTTCCCGGCGGGTTCGGCACCATGGACGAGCTGTTCAAGACACTCACGCTGATCCAGACGGGCAAGAGCCGCGTCATGCCCGTGATTCTCGTGGGCAGGGATTTCTGGCCGCGGCTCATCAACTTCGACCTGCTGGTGGAGGTGGGCACCATCAGCCCGGAAGACCTGAAGCTGTTCACCATCGTCGACACGGCGGAAGAGGCGGTGGCCGCCATTCACGACCATTACGGCGGCAATCCGCTGAAGAACGGGGCGGCGTGAAAAAGGGGAGCGGCAAGCCCGCTCCCCCGTGTCGTGCAGGCTTCGGAACGCCCTCAGCCGGTGGCGCGGCGGCGGCCATCCGGCGAGGTGTAGGCGATGGCGGCGTGGTGCGCGCAGTAGGGCGAACCGGCCTTGGGCTTGCGGCCGCAATAGCAGAACCCTTCCTCGGTGGGATCGCCGATGGGCCACTTGCAGGTGAATTGCGTCAAATCCATGATGTCGGCCACCAGCCCCTTCTCCTCGGCCACCACCTCCAGCCGCGGCGCGGTTTCGGCCTCCGGCGCGGCTTCGGGCCGCGCCTTCGTCTCCAGCGCCAGGGCGCCGCTGGAGACGGGGCGGGAGGGCTTCTTCTGTGCCCGCGCCGGCTCGGCCTTGCGGGACGTCTGGCGTTGCGCCGGAGGCTCGTCGCTCTCGCTGATCAGCCCGGCCTTGCGCATGCGGTGCAGCTTGCCGATGACGGCGTTGCGGCTAAGCTCCTTGCCGGCCATCTCGCTCAGCTCCCGCGCCATGCAGGAAGCGCTCTTTCCTTCCTTCCACAATTCCAGCATGCGCTGGATGAGTTCCTCGTTCCACACGCTCTGACGCCCCTTGCCCTTGGTCTTGCTGCTCATGGCGTTCGCCCCCTTCCCTGAAGATGATGACATTGCCGTTCCGTGTTTCCGGATTCGGAATCCCGGCCCGTCTCCGCAAGCGCATTGGCATGCGGAGCGGACGGTTGCCTGCCTGTATGTGTGCTACATGTGGTGCCGATACGATGATGAAAATACTATATCATGCCGAATCGGCCCAACCCTGACCAACCCGTTTTCCCCAGCCGCGTGGCTGGTTTGGTTAAGCAAAAGTAAACGCCGGCGCCCGGATTCTGTCGATGCGGCGAGTTGACTCAGGTGCATGAAATGGAATGTTTCCCTTGTCTCATGCACTTGACTCGCCAACCGGGGCGTTCCTATACACGTGGCCTCTTTTCGTTCGCGCCGATTCGGAACGCATGGCGCGCGGCGGCCTTGCGCGTTCCTAAGCGCCATGCCTGGAGGGATGGTCATGGAAACGCACCTGATGCCCACTTACGCACGTGCCGACGTCGCCTTCGCGCGGGGCGAGGGCGCGCGCCTGTTCGACGCGCAAGGGGCGGATTACATCGATCTGCTGGCGGGCGTCGGGGTGGTTTCCGTCGGCCATTGTCATCCGCACCTGGTGGAAGCGGTGGAACAGCAGGCGCGGCGGTTGTGGCATGTCTCCAACCTGTTCCACATTCCCGAGGCCGAGAAGGCGGCGGCCAGGCTGTGCGCCATGACCTTCGCCGACGTGGTGTTCTTCAACAACTCCGGGGCGGAGGCCATCGAGGCGGCGATCAAGGTGGCGCGCAAGCACTTCGCCGCCGCCGGCGAGCCGCAGAAGAACCGCATCATCACCTTCGAGGGCGCCTTTCATGGCCGCACGTTGGGGGCGCTGGCGGCCGGCGGGAACGAAAAGCATCTGGAGGGCTTCGAGCCGCGCTGCCCCGGATTCATCCAGCTGCCGCGCGGGAACGAGAAGGCCGTGCGGTCGGCGATCACGCCGGAGGTGGCGGCCATTCTCGTGGAGCCGGTGCAGGGCGAAGGCGGCATCTTCGCCTTTTCCGACGAGTTCCTGCGCTTCCTGCGGGCGGTGTGCGACGAGCACGGCATCTTGCTCATTTTCGACGAGATCCAGTGCGGCATGGGGCGCACCGGGCGCATGTTCGCCTGCGAGCACGCCGGGGTGTGGCCGGACATCATGGCCATCGCCAAGGGGCTGGGCGGCGGCTTTCCCGTCGGCGCCTGCCTGGCAACGCGGGAAGCGGCGTCCGGCATGGCGCCGGGCACGCACGGCTCCACCTTCGGCGGCAACCCGCTGGCCATGGCGGCGGTGAACGCGGTGCTGGACGTGATGGAAAATTCCGCCTTCCTGCCGCGGGTGCGGGAAGCGGCGGAAAGGCTGGACATGGCACTGAGGCGGCTGGCGGAGGATTTTGCCAATGTGATCCTGGGCCTGCGCGGGCGCGGGCTGATGCGCGGACTGCGCCTGAAGGACGGCGTGGCCAATACCGATCTCGTGCGCCTGGCGCTGGAAGAACGGGTGCTGGTGTGCGGCGCGGGCGAAAACGTGGTGCGCCTGCTGCCGCCGCTCGTGATCACGGACGCGGAACTGAAAGAGGGACTGGCGCGCCTGCGCCGGGCGCTGGAGCGGCTGGCGCACGAAACGGGCTGAGCGGGGTGCCTGTCCGGCCT
>JALVFB010000250.1 GCA_027030295.1 Hyphomicrobiales bacterium | reverse complement strand
GCCGACGCCGTGCAGGCCGCCGGAGGTGTTGTAGGCCTTCGAATCGAACTTGCCGCCGGCGTGCAGCGTCGTGAGGATGATTTCCAGCGCCGACTTGTCCGGATGCTTCGGATGCGGATCGACGGGGATGCCGCGGCCGTTGTCGGTGACGGCGATGTAGCCGTCCGCATCCAGTTCCACCTCGATGAAGCTGGCGTGCCCGGCCACGGCCTCGTCCATGGAATTGTCCAGCACCTCGGCGAAAAGGTGGTGCAGCGCCTTTTCATCCGTGCCCCCGATATACATGCCGGGGCGGCGGCGCACCGGCTCCAGGCCCTCGAGAATCTCGATGTCGGCGGCCGAATAGTCCTCGCCCGCGGCGCTCTTCTTCGCGGCGGGCTTTCCGGAGCTGGCCGTCGCGGATTTGGGCGCGGCGGACTTCGCCGGCGCCGGCGCCGCCGATTCCTCGCCAAGGCTGGAAAAAAGATCGTCGGTCATGGCTCTCCTGCCGAATCAGCCGCCATTCATCCGCCAGTATGGCCGGTTGCCCGTGGAATGCATAATGCGGCGTCCGCCACCTTGCGCCGGAGGGCAGCTTGTCACAATATGGTTAACAAATGGTGCAATACCTGTTCCGTAACGGAACGGGGCCAGCCTTGCAAGGGAGGCACATCATGCGGTGGAAGACTTTCATGGCGCTGGCGGGTGCGGTGACTTTCGCGGTGGCGACGGCCACTACCGCTCCGGCCGCCAACAAAAGCGCCACGAAGCGTTACGACCCGATGGATCAGGTCTATGACCAGCAAATGCATGGCGCCCTGGGGGTGCGCTATCCTGGAGACGTGGCCACGCCGGTGGGCAATTATCATGTGCGCGGCGGCAGGAAGGTGCCCTACATCGAGCGCTGTCACTGGACGTTCGATCTCAACCAACTGGGCTTGCCGACGCATTTCCGGCAGGTGTGCCGCCGCTATTACGGTAAGCCGCTGAATTGAGGCATCTCCGAAGCTGACGGGACCCGCATCGGCACATCCGGCTTTTCCTGTCGCTGGTGGGTCGGGCGATTCTATCCGCGCGCAGTGAAGCCAAGGGATTGGCTGGCCTGTTATACCATTTTGCGTAATGCCTGACCGGTGAAACCGCCCCGCGCCCCCGTTTTTCCCGTCACCCCGGTGAAAGCCGGGGTCTCGTGCCGCAACCTCATGCGCTTGCAGCTCGAGATTCCGGCTTTCGCCGGAATGATACCAAGATGCATAAAGAACCACCCACCGCCCCGCGCCCCCGCCCAACCCCCAAATTCTGAGAACCCAGGGGTTGGGCGGGGGCGCGGGGCGGTTTCAGCGGTCAGACATTGCGCATCCTGGTATGACGTATTGAATTCGGGAGGGACGCGGGGGGTTCACCGGTCAACCTTTGCGCGGCTTGGTATGAAGCGGCTCAAGGACGCAGCCGGGCCGTTCCTCCGCTCGCATCATGCCTTTCGCCCGGCGGCGGTGAAATCTCGGGCGATGGACTCGGCGGTGGTGCGACGCGGATCGACGGGAACATGCTCGTGCTTGAGAGTGAGCGGGGCCTCCGCCAGCACGCGGGCGATCCTTTCGCCCGCGTCTCCCTCTCCGTATATGGCGACGGACGGATAGGGGCCATGAGCCATTTGCCGCTCGATGGCCGCCCTGATGGCCTGCCAGTCGTGCGGCACGTCCATGACGTTCGGCCCGCGCTCGCGCGAGATCTGGCGGTTGCCGATGTTCACCGCCGGCACCCCCAGCCACGAGCATTCGCGTATGGCCACGGAAGAGTTGCCGACGATGGCCTTCGCGTTGATGAGCAGACGATAGAAATCCTCCGGCGGCATGTTGCGGAAGAAGTGCACCCTCGGCACCCTGCCCCGCTCGCGCCAGACGCGGATGGCCTTCGACGTGGCGTCGGCGCCGGCGTCCACGTTGGGCCAGAACCACAGGGCGTTCACCCCCAGCTCCGATACAGCACGCAAGGTCTGTTCGGCCTGGTCAAAGGCCTGCTCGTATTCCGTCGTCACCGGGTGCTGCATGACGACGATGTAAGGCTCGTTGTGAATGTCGAATTCCGCGCCCACGCCCCCGAAGCGCTGGAAGAAGTTTTCCGGCAGGGACGGGTTTTCGCGCTTCACCTTCGCGGCGATGTCGATGGAGGGGCAGCCGGTGAGATGCACCGTTTCCGGCGGCTCGCCCATGGAGATGACGTAGTCGCGCGCGCCCTTCGAGGCCACCAGGTGCAGATCGGCCATTTTCGTCACGGCGTGACGCACGCGATCGTCGATGTTGCCGGTCACCTCGCCGCCTTGGATGTGCGCCAGGGGCAAGTTCATGTAGGTG
>JALVFB010000249.1 GCA_027030295.1 Hyphomicrobiales bacterium | reverse complement strand
CGTTGTTGGTGGCGTAGGTCACGTCCGCCGCGTAGGCCTCGCGGCGTTCGTCATCCTCCATGCCGTGCACGATGGTGCCGACGGTCAGGCCAAGGAAATTGTAGATGGGCCCCATCCATTCGGCGTCGCGCTTCGCCAGATAGTCGTTCACCGTCACCACGTGCACGCCGCGGCCGGTGAGCGCGTTCAGATACACCGCCAGCGTGGCCACCAGCGTCTTGCCCTCGCCGGTCTTCATCTCGGCGATCTTGCCGTCGTGCAGAACCATGCCGCCGATGAGCTGCACGTCGTAATGCCGTTGGCCCAGCGTGCGCCGGGCGGCCTCGCGCACGGCGGCGAAGGCCTCCGGCAGCAGGTCGTCGAGCGATTCGCCCTGCTTCAGGCGTTGCCTGAATTCGTCGGTCTTCGCCCGCAGCTCTTCGTCGGAGAGCTTTTCAAAGTCCGGTTCCAGCGCGTTGATCTTCTCCACCTTCTTGCGGTAGGCGCGCAGCTTGCGTTCGTTGGCGCTGCCGAAAATCTTCGATGCGATGGTGCTCAGGCCCAGCATGATCTCTTCCAGACATGTTCCGCTTTCCGGCCACGGGCATCCGGCAGGCGTTTCGTGACCGTTTGTTCAGGCGTATTCATTGCCCTTCGCAGTTTCCAACTAGAGGAAACGCCGCGCCGTGGCAATGATTGCTCGCAAACAAACCATTTTCCCGCCTGGCACACATGCCCGCCTGCAGGGGAGATGGCGTGTTCTACCACCATTTTCAATGGAGTTGCCAGCCGGGGGCAATGGGTGTAATCCGTCCTGAGGCCGGGCCGGGGGAGCATATTGTCGCCGCAATCGGCAGGCACGGCTCTGCCCAGGGGCGGTGGTGGAATCGAATCCATTTGGTGCAATTCCGGACAGAACCGGCGAAGAGTGGAAAGACACGGAACCATGATTCAGCGCAGCAAACTGCTTCTTGCTTCTGGCTTCATGCTGGTTGCCTTGCCGATTGCCGGGTGGGCGCAGGCGAAACAGCAGGCGAATGACAAGCCCAGCACCGTGGTGGCGCGGGTGAACGGCTATGAGATCACCGCCCGCGAGGTGGCGCTGGCCGGCGAAGACGTGGCCCCGCAGCTGAAGGACGTGCCGCCGAAGATGCGCTATCCGCTGCTGGTGCAATATCTCATCGAACGCCACCTGCTGGCCCAGAAGGCGCTGAAGGAGGGTCTGGCCAATTCCGAGGAATACAAGAGGCGGTTGCGCTTCTATCAATACAAGGCGTTGCGCGACGCCTATTTCACCACGAAGATCAAGCCGCGCGTCACCAGGGACAAGGTGAAGGAAATCTATGAGCGCGAAACCAAGAAGGTGAAGCCGGTGGAGCGCATCCGCGCCCGGCACATCCTGGTTTCCACCAGGGAAGAGGCCGAAAAGATTCTCAAGGAGCTGAAGGCCGGCGCGAAGTTCGAGGATCTGGCGCGCAAGTATTCCAAGGACGGCTCGAAGGAGTTCGGCGGCGATCTGGGCTATTTCACCTTCGACGAGATGGTGCCGGCATTCTCCAAGGCGGCCTTCGCGCTCAAGGTGGGCGAGGTGAGCAAGCCGGTGAAGACCGAATACGGCTGGCACATCATCAAGCTGGAAGACCGCAAGAAGATCGGGCCGCGCCCGCTGGCGGAAGTGGCGCCGGGCATCGAGGCGTTGCTGCTGCGCCAGGAGGTGGAAAAGGAAGTGGCGGCGCTGTCCAAGGCCGGCAAGATCGAGCTGCTGGATCCGGAGCTGAAAAAGATTCAGGAAGAGAACAGGAAGCGGCTGGAGGAGCTGAAGAAAAAGGCCGCGGCGGCGAAAAAGGCGAAGGCGAAGAAGTGAGCCGGCGAACTCCTCGTCATTCCGGCGCAAGCCGGCATCTCGTGCCGGGTATGCATGAGACTGACGCGGCGGGACCCCGGCTTTCGCCAGGATGACGAAAGATACACAAACGCATGAGTCCGCGGCGTGGAACCTCCGTCGAGACTGGGCAGATGTGGCCATTTTCCGCGCCATGCAGTCGCTCCCGAATTTGCAGAGCCATCACGAGCAGCCGCCATGTCCCTTGACCTGTCACCATCCCCGTTCGCGCCGGAGCGCTTTCCCGATCTGCCCGCCATCGCCGGCGTGCGGCTGGCGGTGGCGGCGAGCGGGCTGAAATACACCGGCCGGCCCGATCTGCTGTTCGTCTCCTTCGCCGAAGGCACGCAGGCCGCGGGCGTGTTCACGCAGTCGGCCACGGCGGCCGCGCCCGTGCTGTGGTGCCGCGAGGCGTTGGCGGCCTCCGGCGGCGCGGCGAAGGCGCTGGTGGTCAACGCCGGCAACGCCAACGCCTTC
>JALVFB010000248.1 GCA_027030295.1 Hyphomicrobiales bacterium | reverse complement strand
CCGCGCTGCCGGGCTGGGCGCAGGCCGATCATTCGCTGGCGCTGGCGGCGTTCAGGCGCTCGTGCGCGGCGATGCTGAAACCGGACTACGTGTGGTGCAAGGCGGCTTTGGGCGGCAAGCCGGAGGACTGGAAACCGGTGTGCGCGGCGGCGCTGAAACTGCCGCAACGGGTTTCGCGACAGGCGGCGCGGGCGTTTTTCGAGAAGCATTTTCTGCCCGTCTCGCCGCTGCTGACGCACAAGCCCGGCGGATTGTTCACCGGCTATTATGAACCGGAGGTGGCCGGCAGCCTGCGGCGCCACGGGCCGTATCGGGTGCCGCTGCACGCACGGCCCGCCGATCTGGTGCGCCTGAAGCCGAAGGATGCGGCGCGGCTGGGCGTGGCCTTCGGGCGCTACGAGAAGGGGCGGGCGCGGCCCTATTTCACGCGCGCGGAAATAGAGCGCGGGGCGCTGGACGGGCGGGGGCTGGAGATCGCCTGGCTGAAGAGCCCGGTGGATCGCTTCTTCATGCAGGTGCAGGGCTCCGGGCGGCTGCGGCTGGAGGATGGGCGGGTGGTGCGGCTGGCCTTCGCCGGCAAGACGGGGCATCCGTTCACGGCGGTGGGGCGGTTGCTGGTGGAACGCGGGATCATGCCGAAGGAGCGCGTTTCCATGCAGAGCATCCGCGCGTGGATGGCAAAACATCCCGAACAGGCGCGCAGGTTGATGTGGGAAAACAAATCCTATGTGTTCTTCCGCATCGTCGATCTGCCCGACGCGCGGCTGGGGGCCTACGGAGCGCAGGGGGTGCAGCTCACGCCGATGGCGTCATTGGCGGTGGATCATCGCTACTGGCCCTATGGCGCGCCGGTGTGGCTGGATACCACGATTCCAACGCGCGGCGGCGGGCGGGCGCGGATGCGCCGGCTGATGGTGGCGCAGGACACCGGCACGGCCATTCGCGGCATGGTGCGCGGCGACATCTACTTCGGCTTCGGCGATGCGGCGGGCGCGCTGGCCGGGCGGATGAAAGCGCCGGGATACATGGCGGTGCTGCTGCCAAGGGCGGTGGCGCGGAAACTGGCGATGAACGGCGCCAACAAGCGGCGGGTGCGAAAGAACTGGCGCCGGGCCGCCGGGCGCGGGGAGGCGAGATGAGAAAAAAAGATCGCATTCTGGCCCTGCGCCGGCAGGATCTGATCTATCTGCTGCTTTCCGTGGCGCTGGTCGTCGGCGGTTACCTGTGGCTGCGGGCGGCTTATCAGGTGGCGGCGCAATGGCCGTTCACCCAGGAGGTGCTGCTGGTGATCCTGGGCATCGTGGCCACGGTGCTGATTACCGCGCTGTTGCTGAACAAGCAGACGGAAGTGGAGCTGGAAAAGGAGTGGTCGCTGAAATTCACCGAGCTGAAGGTGAGCATCTACAGTGCGCTTCTCGACCTTATCGAACAGGTGCTGGGGGCCGGGCGCATCGGCGAGAAGGAGCGGCTGAGGATGCAATTTCTCACCCATCGGCTGGCATTGGTGGCGGCACCCAATGTGCTGGAAGAATATCAGCGCTTTCTGGATGTGTTCGAACGGGCTTCCGCCGACGCCACCTATTCGGCGGCGGAGGTGCGGGCGGTGCACGAGGCATTGGCGCGGTTGACCGCTGAAATCCGCCGCGACCTGGTGGGCGCAAGCGATGAATCCGCCGGTTATTCCAACGCCGCCGTTTCGGCACAGATCATGGCCAACACGCGGCGGCAGATACGGGACGGGGACTGATGCTGGAGGTGCGGGCGCTGGCGCGGCCTCCCCTGTTGGCGCCGGTGGATCTGAGGCTGCCGGAAGGGGCGTGTGGCGTCGTCATGGGGGCTTCCGGCTCCGGCAAGACGGTGCTGGCGCGGGCCATTGTCGATCTCGATCCCAACGAGGGCGAAGTGCGCTGGCGCGGGCATGACCGGCGGCGGATGCCGGCGCCGCAATGGCGACGGATGATCGGTTACGTGCCGGCGGAAACGGGCTGGTGGGCGGCGCGGGCGGCGGCGCACTTTCCGCACGATGCGCCGGACAGGGCGCGGCTGATGGAATGGTTGGCGGCGCTGGGGCTGGAGGAGGCGATCCTGCACCAGCCGGTGGCGCATCTGTCCAGCGGGCAGAAACAGCGCCTGGCGCTGGTTCGGGCGCTGATCATGCGGCCGGAGGCACTGATCCTGGACGAGCCGACCGGGGCGCTGGACGCCGACAGCAGAGAGCGGGTGGAAGCGCTGTTGCGGGGCCTGGTGGCGGAAGGGCGCACGCTGTTGCTCATTACCCATGACGCGGGACAGGCGCGGCGGCTGGGGACGCATTTCTGGCGCATGGTGGCGGGTAAGCTGT